>JAKPPK010000524.1 GCA_029547385.1 Candidatus Latescibacterota bacterium | reverse complement strand
TCGTGCTCCAGCAATGGTAGAGTCTCTCTGATTACGAGCTCGAACGTCAGGCCGGGGACCGCATTTCCTTTCGTCACTTTCTCGGGTTTCCTGCTACGATCCCCGATCGTTCAACGATCTGGGTCTTCAAGAATCGTCTCGTCGACGCCGGGTATGCTTGACGAGCTCTGGACCGACCTCCAGCAGCAGCTCGATGCCCGGGGTCTCACGATCCGTCGCGGCGTCATTCAGGGTGCCACGTTCATCACCGCCGATTCCGGTCATGTGAAGGCTGATACCCCACGCGACGATCAGGCACGGACCCGGAGAAGCCGGGACGGCACCTGGGCGAAGAAGGGGAAGAGATCACCGTTCGGATACACACTCCACACCCTCATCGATAGGGAGTGGCAGTTGATCCGCCGCCTGGCAACAACAACCGCATCGCTGCATGACAGTCGTATCGACCTCTTGAAATCGGGAGAGATGGTCTACCGGGACAAAGGCCATTTCAGCATCAAACCGGCGGCATCCATGCATGGACAATACCATGCATCGGGCAGTGAGGAACCATCCGCTCTCCTTCAAAGAGAAACGACGGAACCGGGCGATCAGCCGTACACGGGCCCTTGTCGAGAGACCCTGCCGGTGATCAAACGATACGTCGGTGCGGGGCATGTGCTGGTCACAATCGTGGCTCGGGTACACCTGGCGACCATGTTTGCCTGCTTCGGTTACAACCTTCTGCACCTTTGCACGATACAACGAACGATATTTCATGAGCGATAGCTTTCGCGATCAGACGAAAACGAGATACATTCTGGGGCGGTAGGAAGAGAAAACGACCTGGAGTGAACCGTTTTCCTCAGCTTGAACGGGTAAGATGAGAGTTCTTAGCTATTCTCGCTATTCTCTGTACTCTGGCACCACGCTGACAACCGGATATTTTAACTATATCTGAAAAATGCACCCGGACTGGTGTACGCAAGCGGGTTGAGGTTCGCCCCTGATCACCGTCAGGGAGAGAGATGCGATCGTTCCCCCGTCGAACCCCGAGGCGAATGACACCGCCGAATGGCCACCCGGCACACCGCATACACGGCGGTCGCCGATCAGAGATCGTCGAGCGGCAGGTACGGCGCGAACCG
>JAKPPK010000523.1 GCA_029547385.1 Candidatus Latescibacterota bacterium | reverse complement strand
GGCAGTCATCTATTGTCGCGAGCAGTTCAGGAAGGGAGCATTCGGCCGGGTAGTATACGGAGAGGGAGAATACTATCACGACTGGGATCACGGGCTCTACGACGTTATGAAATGGCGCGGTGGCGAGCGCCGGCGCGAGTTTGCCGGAGGACCTCCGATGCATTACCCCACGCACTCTACCAGCCAGATCATTTCCGTTACCGGCGCCCGTATGACCCACGTTTCCTGCTGTGGGTTCGTGGACATGCACGACGACGGCATATTTGACCCCG
Organism: Candidatus Latescibacterota bacterium; assembly: GCA_029547385.1. Taxonomy (GTDB): domain Bacteria; phylum Latescibacterota; class MWCZ01; order MWCZ01; family MWCZ01; genus MWCZ01. Next base: position 2,741 of record JAKPPK010000523.1, on the reverse strand, counting down.
CGGTCAACCGGTGGGGAAATCCCTTCAGCAACGAATCCGCCCTGTTCCGCATGTCCGACGGGAGCGCATGCCGCATTAATGAGTTCCGACGAATCGGACACCCCGGAACGGTAAGGATGACACTGTTCGGCACCGAGGGCAGCTACGAGGAGAACTGGGCGGGAAAGGCGTGGGTAACTAAGAACCCGTCTGACTGTATACGATTGGATGACCTTTTGGCGTGTTCGGGTGTGCCCGCATTACCGGAGAAAAACGGGATGGGCGTTGTCACCTCGCAGGACGGCACTCATCTGCACGCGTCAAAGGTTCACGATGTGGCCCGGCTGCCGCGGCAGTTCATCGGGTTGCCGAACGGCCATTGCGGTTCGCACCAGTTTCTCGTGGACGACTTCGTCCGCGCCTGCGCCAACCGCACCGTACCGCCAAACAACGTCTGGCAGGCCGCGCGATACGCCCTCCCCGGAATCATCGCGCACGAGTCCGCCATGCAGGGAGGCGTCCTGCTCGAAGTGCCCGATTGTGGAGACCCCCCGCGCGAGGGATAGCAAAGAACGCGAAAAGCCGCACCAGACTCTCTGATGCGGCTTTTTCTCTCGTTGCTCAGGTGCGATTACTGCATCGCGAACGAAATGGTGAAGTAGTTCACGGAACCGAGAGATCCTCCCATGTCCGCGTACCCGTAATCGAATGCACCGGCCAGACCGGCGTATCCGTACTTCACGCCGAAACCGGTGTTCCACGTGCGCGCGTCGTTATTGAACGTGTATCCACCCCGAACAAACACCATGTCTCTGAACGAATACTCCCCGCCCAGCGCAATCTTCTCCGGGTGGTCGGGCGGATGGATGCCGTCCACCGCGATCAGGAGTTTGTGCCCCATTTGACCCAGCGCGGGGATCGGATCGAACGCGTTTCCTGCAACCCCGATGTGGAACGTCATCGGCGTGGTGAACGCGTCGATCACATGGGTCGTTTTCCGGGAGAAGTTCCGGATGCTCATGCTGACAACCGTGCTCCCGAACCCCGTTCTGTACAACGTCCCCGCATCGAACACGAAGTTCCGTGCCGTAAACTCGGAAAGGGAATCGCCGACGGTAGGAACGGCACCCAGATTGTCAGGCGGCGGAACCGCGTACGTGGCGTTTCCGAAGCGGTACCACGGCAACCCCTGGTTCACGTACTTCCCGGTCAGGCCCAGAGAAAACTTGTCCGTGAACTGCTTCGCCAGCGTCAGACCAAGCAGGAACTCGGACGGCTCAAGATTCCCGATGTCACTGTACGCGCCGTTGGTGGAGCCCTTGTTAATCACCGTTCCGTGAATTGTGCCGTAATCCATACCAACATAGGAAATTCCTACCACCGCGAACCGGTTTCCGCCAAGTTCAATCGGAACTCCTGCCGCCGCAGAGGCAATTTTGATGTCGGCAATCCAGCTCACCTGCCCCGCCATTGCGTCGACGCGACCGGTGAGGAACCCAAGACCCGCCGGGTTGTAAAAGCACCCGGTCGCGCCCGTGGAAACACCGGTGTACGCATCCCCCATGGCTGCCGCGCGTGCCACCGGGCCAATTTTGAGAAAGGTCATCCCGGATTGACCGAGCTTGTCGAACTCACCCGCCGCCAGCACGGGGAGCGACCACGCCAGCACGGCACCGAGAACCAGTATTCCGTATTTCGTGCTTTTCATGGCATATCCCTCCAACGTCTCAGCGGATGATGATGAGTTTGCCGACATCACGCCCGACCGCGCTGTCCACAGTCCAGACGTAGATACCCGTCGTCACTGCCTGATCGCTCTCGGTGATCAGGTCCCATGTCGTGCTGGAGCCCGCGGTGTTTTCAATCGTTCTGACGAGGTCTCCGTCTACCGTGTAAATCCGTATCGTACACGGGTTCGGCAGGTTCACGAACAGCACGCGGGAATAGCCGTTCTTCACATCAAAGAGCGAATTCCCGGTTCGCTTCGCGTAATGCTGCGCCTGGTCCGACGCGCACCAGGGATTCGGCACCACACGAACCTTGCCCGCAATGCTGTCCGCACTTGCTCCCGCGAACGCCGCCGAGGCAAGGGCGGGCAAAGCCAGCCCCACACACAGCGCGAAGAACACATGCCTGATCCCGGCTTGCTTCATTGCGGTTCCTCCTGATTGCAGTTGCCCGTCAATACCATACTGCTTCTATCGATTACCCTGAAATCTGCATCTCCCCGGCCCACCTCGGCATCGGCCTTTCCCCGCGCGGCGGAAACCGACCTGAGCGAAACGAACACGCGTGCGCTCGCCGTATTCCCTTCGCTCAACCCGGTTCCGTCACTCCGGTGATCGGGGTGCGCGCCCCGAAAGACGCGCACCCTTTGCTCATCTCATGACCTTACGCTTCTCAATTCTACGCAAACCTGCCGTTCGCCTCAGCAGCGGGGGCGCATCGCGCCCCCCCCAAGGTACGCCAAGCGAACGCCAGTTCGCCTAGCGTACCAAGACCATGCGCCGGACGCTGGTGTTCGTTCCGTTCGTCAGGCGGTAGAGATACGTACCGCTGGCAACCGGGCGGCCCATCGCATCCTTGCCATCCCACTGAACGCTGTTCACACCCGCCGCGACAGAACCGTTCACGAGCGTGCGGATAAGCTGCCCGTTCGTGCTGTAGATGTCAAGACGGGTCGGACCACTCGCCGCAACGGAGAAGCGAATGGTCGTGGTGGGGTTGAAGGGGTTCGGCGCGTTCTGCTCAAGCGCGAACCG
>JAKPPK010000204.1 GCA_029547385.1 Candidatus Latescibacterota bacterium | reverse complement strand
TCGTCCTTGGGGCGTTTCGACTTCGTACGCGCCGATATGCTGGGTGATCCCCCCGGACTCGCCGGCGATGACGTTCGTCCGGCGGATGTAGTCCAGAAGCGAAGTCTTTCCGTGGTCCACATGGCCCATAACCGTGACGACTGGTGGCCGTGGAACAAGGGAATCCGGGCTGTCTTCTTCCTCTTCCGGTTCCTCGATCTCAAGTTCCTGCATCTGCTGGACTTCAAATCCAAACTCGTCCGCGATAATCTGGATGGTGTCCATTTCCAGACGCTGGTTGACCGACACCATGAGCCCGAGCTTGAGGCACGTCGCGATGACTTCCGTGGCCTTCACACCCATGAGGTCTGCAAGCTCGCTCACCGAAACGAATTCGCTCACCCGGAGCACATTCGAATCGTCAGCCTCTTCGGTCTGGCTCGTCTGCGAGTGACGCTCGTACGTCCGCTTCACTCGACCGCGTCCCATCTGCGAAAGCGTGCGGGCTACGCTTGCCTGTATTTCTGATTGAGAGGCAGTCGGCTTCTTTCTTCGTTTCCCGCGTCTGCGCCGCACACCTGCCGCGTCGCCCAGGCCGGAATCGGCGACATCGCCTGTATCCGCAACCGGCTCGATCGTGCCGCTACCCGGGAGTGGAATCGTCTTGGCTTTCGCCCATTCAGCGAATTCCGGATCCTCGTTTTCCAGTTCCATTTTGCGGAGGCGATCGGCACGCGAGATATCCTCCGCCCCTTCCGATCTGCGGGGTCGGAGCGGCTTCAGCGCAGGGCGCTCCGGCCGCGCGGGGGCTTCCGGGCGCCTCGGTGCTTCGGTGGCGCCCGGCCTCCGAAGAGGCGGGAGAGCCGACGAACCGGCCGGCGGCGGAAACGATCGTTGCGGACGCTGCTGATCGGGAACGCCAGGACGGGACAACGGCCTCAACGCAGGACGTTCTTTCTGGACGGCCGGTTTTTCTGGCTCCGGTTTTTCCTGCGCAGGCTCAACGGGTTTTGCCGGGGCCGGTGTGCTCAACTGCGGTCGGATCGGAGCCGTATCGACGGGAGGCATGAACACGCGCGAAGGCGGCGGTATCGGAGCGGCGGGAGGAATTGCCGGCGCAACGGGTTCCGGCTCGGCCGCAACGACCGGAACGGCTTCTGTCCCCTCAGGTGGAGCGTCGCTGGCAGGTTCCGCAGGAATTACGCCGTCGGGATATTTCTCAAATACCTTGGTCAGACGATCGAGATCCTCGTCCTCCAACGGGTCCATGTGCGTTTTCACCTCTATACCGAGCGAGGCGCAACAGCTCATCAGAACCTGTGAACTGACGTGGAGCTCTTTCGCTACCTGATAAACTCGTTTGTGCTTTCGCAACGCGTACGTTCCTCCCGAAATTCGGCATCCTTACACAGGAAGGGCAACATTAGTCCTACTACGTCAGACCCGGGGCCTCCGGGCTTGTCTCCGCGATTCCCGGCTCATCCGTTGCTGCCGGACCGTAGGAGGGCTCCGCGACGAACGTTGCCAGATCCACGCCCGTTTCTTCCAGCGGAATCTGAAGCCGTTCCGCATACTCCTGCCGTTTGGCTTCCAGCAAGTCGGTTGCTTCGTCCAGCAACTGGGCCGCCCGTTCCGCCGAAATTCCGGCAATATCCGCGATCTCCACCGCGGAACGTTCCGAAAGCTCCAGAGCGGAGCCTATACCGGCTTCGGTGAGAGCCTTGGCAACTGCCGGTGTCGAACCGGGAAGCTCCGAGACGGGAACACGAAGGAATTCGTCGCGCTCCTTCTTCTTCGCGTACTGCTCTTCCGTCATGATCTCGACGCGCCAACCGGTGAGTTGCGCCGCGAGACGCGCGTTTTGGCCGCCGCGACCGATCGCGATGGAGAGCTGATCCTCATCAACGATCGCGATCATCGTCTGGCGCTCCTGGTCAACCTCGACGCGCTGAATCTCCGCCGGTGCCAGAGAGCGCTGGAAAAATACAACAGGATCCGGAGACCATTCGATAATGTCAACACGCTCGTTGTTCAGTTCGCGGACCACCTGCTGGATCCGCATGCCTTTCTGGCCTATGCAGGCGCCCACCGGATCCACACGGTCATCGCGGCTGGCAACTGCCACCTTGGCGCGGCTTCCGGGATCGCGAGCAACCGCGATCACTTCGACAGTGCCGTCGTAGACTTCGGGGACTTCCATCTGGAACAACCGTTCGAGGAAGCCGGGATGGGTGCGGGAAAGGATCACCTGGGGTCCCTTGGTGTCCTTCAGAACGTCCTTCACGTAGGCACGGACCGTGTCCTTCTGGCGGTAGCGATCGCGGGGTATCTGCTCGGATACGGGCAGAATTCCTTCCGCGCGGCCCAGATCTACGATCACGTCGCCACGAAGCACCTGCTGTGCAGTTCCTATCCGGATATCACTGATAGCTTCGCGGAACGTCTCGTACACCCGTTGTCGCTCTGCTTCGCGCACTTTCTGGATGAGCATCTGCTTCGCGGACTGGATAGCCATCCTCCCGAACGCGGTGAAGGGAATAGGCTGTGCCACTCCTTCGCCAATCGCGGCTTCCGGATCTATCTTCTTCGCGTCAGCCAGGGAAATCTCGATGGCTGGATCCTCGACCTTTTCCACCACCGCCTTGTGCGCCCAGATGACTATTTCACCCGTATTCTGATCCACTTCCACGTCGATATTGTCGGAAAGACCAAATTTCTTCTTCGCCGCCGAAAGCAGCCCCTCCTCCAACGTGTCGATGACGAGGTCCATCGTAACGTTCTTTTCGCGGGCTACCTGGCGTAGTGCTTCGAGCACATCGTCACGATTCATCTGCGTGTTGTTCTCCGTGCCATTTTGCCTCTCGGAGTCGTGTTTCCAATGACAAAAAGAATTTTTGCGTTGCGTATTTCCGCGAACGGAACCGCAACGCAGCCTGAAAGGTCCCCCGCATCGGGAAAGATCCCGCTTTCGGACAGGACCAGCGCATCTTCAGAACAGGACACCACTTTCCCTGTCAGCGCATCGGTTCCCGCATCGGACTGGCGTTCGATCTGAACCCACCTGTTGACGACCCGCGAGAAGTCCTTCACCGTACGAAGGGGACGATCGGGACCCGGGGAAGTGATTTCGAGGGCAAAATCCCGCGGCGTGGCCGTCCGCGCTTCCCACTCGAGGTCAAACTCGCGGCTCAGGCGGGCGCAGGTGTCTGCCCCTACTCCGCCTTCCTGATCCACAACCAGTCTGACCGACCGTGTCCTTCCGGAACCGAGCCACTTGATTTCCAGAACTTCCACACCCATCGGGCCGGCAATCGCGGTCGCAACGTTCTGGACGGAATCTCTTTCCTCTTGCTGCACAAAGCGCCCCAATATGAAAAGAGTGAGCGCGCGCCCACTCATAAATCATATGAAGGTACGCATTTTCGCGGTCGAACGCAACGACGCGTGCGTAGGGAGTCCTACCAGCCGCTGAGAAACCCGTCGACCACCTGGCGGGCCGCTTCCTGAATCGCCGAGGCATAGGCCGCATCTCTCCCCGCAACCCCCGCCGTCGCGTCGTACTGGCCCTGCCCCTGGATTCCTTCCCGTTCCCACAGATTTCTGCGCCGGGCGCGATCCCAGACCGAAGCGTCCACCAGAACCGTCACGCGGTAACGGCTGACCTGCGTCCCGGAAAAGGTGAGCGGCTCCTCGCTTACGCGCGTAACACTTCCCCGCACGATTGCGTCAGCACTGGAAAACGGAGCGTAACGAACCTGCGACCTGGTAACCAGTTGATCCGAGATGGCTCGCGAAAGGCGCTCCTCTACGCCCGCTTCCGTCGTCGAGTTTTCGAAAAACTCGACGCCAACCGTTCTTACGTGCGAGGGCAATCCGCCCTCCACGGAGTACACACCACATCCCGAGGCGGCCAGCGCCACCAATATGGCGCATGCTCTGCCTGTGATTGCACGCGCGTGCGCAAGTCCGGGCAAATCCGTCACACAGCCTCCAACCATGTTTTGAGCGTTGCGGAGTAGGGAGGACGGGCAATACCGAACTCCGTGACAATCCCGGAGAGCAGATCGGCAGGAGTAACGTCGAACGCAGGGTTGAACACCTGGGCCGATTCAGGAACGGTATTCGGTCCGAACCCGCGTCTGACCTCGTTCTCATTCCGCAACTCGATGGGAATCCCGGAACCATCCGGTATGGAAATGTCAACGGTAGACATGGGGGCCACCACGTAGAACGGCACGTTGTGGTGGCGCGCAATGATCGCGAGGCCGTACGTGCCGATCTTGTTCGCTGCGTCCCCGTTCGCGGCGATGCGATCTGCTCCCACGAACACGCCGTCCACCTTCGTCTGCCGCATCACTGCCGCGGCCATGTTGTCGCAGATCACCGTCACGTCGATCCCAGCTCTTGAAAGCTCCCACGCCGTCAGGCGAGCACCCTGCAGAAGAGGCCTCGTTTCGTCTGCGAATACCCGGAGTTTCTTCCCCATTTCAGTCGCCGCATAGAACACTCCGAGCGCGGTGCCATACCCTGACGTAGCCAATCCCCCCGCATTGCAATGAGTGAACACGGTTGCCTCGTCCGGCAGCAGCGCGGCGCCATGGCGGCCCATCGCCTCACATCTGCGAGTGTCGTCAACCTCGATGGCCTGCGCCTCCTTGAGCAACCCTGTTACAAGGTTCCCGTCCGCTAATACGTCGGCGACGGACCTCATTCGATCCAGAGCCCAGAAAAGGTTCACTGCCGTCGGACGCGTTCGCCGCAGACGAGCGATGGCCGCGGCCACTGCCTCGCGGCGGTGCGAAGGGCCTGCGTTCATCGCAGCGATCACAACCCCGTACGCCGCTGCCACACCTATGGCCGGAGCACCACGGACCTGGAGCGTTTCGATGGCGTGGGCCAGAACTTCGACGTCGGTACAGACGATGTATCGTTCGTCGTTCGGGAGGAGCGTCTGGTCAAGCAGCCTGAGTCCGTCGCCTACCCATTCAAGTGTCTTGATCTTCATGCGTTGTGGCGCTCCTGACCGTGCAGATCGGGAAGAAACGAAATAGACCGAAGCCAGCGGTACCGTTCGTCAAGCACTTCGCGTGTGGCATTTCTGAGCCGGTTGAAGGAGTAATCTTCCACGGCCAGACTCGCGGCAGCCGTTCCGTAGGCAAGCGCCCGGCGCAAACCGGAGAAGGTGAAATCGCCTGTCGCGGCGATGTACCCGAGCATTCCCCCCGCGAAGGAATCGCCGGCTCCCGTGGGGTCAACCACCGTTTTCAGTGGAAGCGCGGGGAGGACGGAGAACTCGTCTTCCGCCGCAAGAAGCACCCCGTGCTCGCCTTTTTTCACTACTACCGCACGGGGACCCATGTCCAGAATCGAACGGGCGGCAACCGTGAGATTCGTCTTCCCCGTAAGGGCCCTGGCTTCCGAGTCGTTGATGACTACCATGTGGACGCGCTGCAGCACACGGGCAAGGTCGTCTGCCGCATCACGGATCCACATATCCATCGTGTCCAGCGCCACCCAGTCCGGACCGGCCATCTGGTCAAGCACGTGCAACTGAAGCCGCGGCGCGATGTTTCCGAGAAACACGACTTTGTCGCCGCGGTACCCTTCAGGAATGCGTGGTGCGAAATCCGCAAAGACATTGAGTTCCGTCGCGAGCGTCCGGCGGTTGTTCATGTCCTCTTCGTACACGCCCGTCCACCGGAATGTCTTGCCCTCAGCAGTTTCCAAACCTGCCAGGTCCACGCCCCTTTCCTCAAGGAACGCGATCCCGGCACGGTCGAAATCAGTCCCCACAATCCCTACGAGATGAACCGGGGCGAACAGCGACGCCGCGGCAGCACCAAAAAGGGCGGAACCGCCAAGCGCGTTTTCCACTCTGCCACCGGGCGTTTCCACGTTATCATACGCGACTGAACCCACGATGAGAAGCGAATCAGGCATAGTCGTTTTCCTTGACGTTCAAACGTACACGCAGAAGCCGCAGGAGCTGCCCGGACAGACCTGCGGCTTCCAGGAACACACCAAATCCGGCTGTCTGCGGCGAGGTCCGCGAAGCAAACTACCGGGGACGCCTCTCGGCGGGCGATGCTTGTCCGCCGACGCCCGCCGGAACCGGCCCGATGTACCCCGCGGAGAACAGATCGAGCCCGGAAAGCTCCCCGAGATCAAGCTCCTCGATCGGGCGCGCAACTTTGACGCCCAGCGCAGGCCCTTCTTCCTTCGCCTGCCCGAGAACCGTGCGCAACCGGTTGGGGAACGGAAGACCTCCGAGCATGGTGTACAGGCGGGGCATCTGGTCGGGAGGCCCCTGGAAAAGACCGGCGTAAATACCACTTGTATCGGTGAGCTCACGAATCTGACGGATCAGGCTCTCGAAGATGTCCGCCGGCGCACGATCGAGAAGATCCTGCGGCGCCACAAGGATGATACCCGCCATTGTCGCGTCCTTGTAGTCGAAACCGGAGGCCAGAAGTCCTGAAGAATCCCAGATGCTTCTCAGACCGTTGGCAAGGCGATCTCTGATCAACAGGTCGTCGTCCGTGAGATCCGCGGCCCCGTAGATGAGCACGCCGCGCGAGGCAAACACGCGCCGGAAATCCTCCCCGTCGAAACCGCGAATCGGCATGTACAACTCGTTGGTGCTGAGCGTGTTCATTTCGTGCAGGCGTTCCACCGCCGCCTGATTCGCGGAGGAGTAAAACGCGGTCAGGCTTTCACTTCGGTACTGACGCAGGATCTTTTCGTTGTCCACGAGAATTATGCTGGCGACGTCCGAATTGCGGAAAAGATTGATGGCATTGACCGCGTTGATCTTCGCGATACTGCTCTCGTGGTCTTTCGGAAGAGAAGCCAGCGCGGAAATCGGGATGTCCAGCCGCGCCAGGATATTCGCAAGCACGGCGATATTGCTGCCCGTGCCTCCGCCAAGGCCCGCGCACAGAAGCAGGTGTCTGCACCCTTCAAGCTGGGTACCCACCGCTTCCACAATGATATCGCTGCTCGCCTCGAGGCTCCGCTGACCCAGCGCCATGTCCTGACCGGCGCCGTCGCGCCCTTCGTACCCGATGTAGATGCGTTTTCTGGGGTCCAGCGACAGCGCGCGAAGGTCCGTATGTGAAGTGTTCACCGCAACGGCTTTGTACCCGAGCCTCGTGAACTCAACAGCCAGGTTGCCGCCACATTCGCCCAGTCCGACGATGCCAAGGTCCAAACACTTCTGCCCTTCTGACATCTACTCCTCCTCTTTCACGATCGCGGGTTATCCGCAGGCGGGAGGCTCCCCGCGTGCAGGGTTTCCCCGACGCGGGGCGGAACGTCCGGGAAGGGAACGCGCGGCGCATCCGCCCACATTTCCTCCAGACCGTAGAATTGACGTGCGTCCTCTCGGAAAATATGCACCACCGTGTCCACGAAATCCACGAGCACCCAGTTGAGGGATTCTTCCCCCTCAACGTGCCACGGATTTCGGCCAAACGGCACCAGAGCCTCTCGCACCGCATCAAGGATGGCGCGGGCATGGACATCGACGTCCGCGGTGCACAACACGAAAAAATCCGCGACGTCGGTAAGCCCCCGCAGATCCATGACTACAACATTCGACGCCTTCTTGCTTCTGACCGCCTCCACAAGAACCCCGACCGTTTCGGGAACGGGGGCGGCATCGCGTGCCGGTTTCCTTCGTGAACGCGCCTTTTTCTGTATCATTCAACTTCCGGTTCAGGTCCGCTCGCGCCCGTTCGGGACGGCATCACCATCCGGTGGACGGATCATTCCACCACGCGTTGTACCCATAGCCGTACCCGTACCGGCTGGACGGCATCTGCGAGTAATGAACGGACAGCACCATGTTTTCCGTCGGCCGGTATACCAGATCGAGCGCCGGTATGACGATGCTGGCCTGTTGGGGGCCGTTGCGGAATCCCGCCACGCCCAGCGGATTGTGCAACAACCCCACATCCATTCGCAAGGTCAGCGGGGTGGCAATCTGGTACTGGATATGCTGAAGCAGAAGCCCTGCGGATGTCGTGGTTCCCCCGCTGCTGGCGATGCCGAACGAGTAGGAACGCCACGTCGTCAACTTGCTGGAATCGAACAACCCCTGACGTCTCATCAGGCTGACGAGATCCGCGGTGGGCGCGCCGGCTATCGTGGGCCCCCGCTCGCCGGTATTGGTGACAAACGGCCCTGACGCCGTGGCTGTCTGCGCCGCCAGAGCAAGAACTCCCGCCACAAGAATCGCT
>JAKPPK010000494.1 GCA_029547385.1 Candidatus Latescibacterota bacterium | reverse complement strand
AAAACCGAGTCCGGGCGCTCCACGGGCAGGGGAGCCTGGTTCCTCCGCTCCGGGATGGCAGCATTGCTGATCTGCGCGCCGAAAACCAGCGCAAGGGGGAGGAAACCCGCAACAAAGACAGAAACCTTCACGAGCAGAGGTCGAGCGGACTGGATCATTAAGAGACCTTCTCAAGAGGATTCCGGGTAAAGGTCAAAGGTTTGCGCAAGGAGACCGCGCCACTCAGTCCCCGAGGCGGTAGTACCCGAAACTGCTGGGATCTATGTGCCGGAGCCTTCGTTGGAGTTCTGTTTTCTGCCTCTCGGCACGCTGTTCGTCGGTTTCTTCTGGTTGTCCTGACTCGGTATCGCTCTGCTCGGTTTCCGGCGACCGGAACAGGCCATCCTCCGCCCATATTGGTGCGTCAAAACGCAATGCCAGCGCGATCGAGTCGCTGGGACGTGCATCGATCCGCGCCTCTCCCGCATCCGTGCGAACAACCAACTCAGCGTAATACGTAGAATCCTGAAGCTTTGTGATTTCTACACGTAAAAGACGGGCTTCCAGCAAATCCATGACCGATTTCATCAGATCATGTGTCAGAGGGCGGCCGCAGTCCTGGTTCTCCAGTTTCATCTGGATGGAATGCGCCTCTGGATGCCCTATCCAGATCGGGAGCACACGTTCCCCCTCCGCTTCCTTCAGCAGAACGACCGGCCCGTGGTTCACGTCCAAACCGAGGCCGTGGACTACCACCTGAACCATCGCCATGGACGTCTCCCTGTGCGTTCTTGCGACCAATTCCTACATTTTTACAGGTTTGTTAGTCAATATAGGCCGGCCGGCGAAACCGGTCAATAACATCCCTTTGTGCCGCAACCATCTCGACCCGCAATTCGCGTTTCTCAACCGAATCGCGCCCCAGCAGGGAGAAGCCGTGAATCAGACCCCTCGTCATTCCCCGTTCCGCGTCGCGTCTGTGCAGTTCCGAAGCTCTGGGCACGTGGAACAGAACGTTGCGCGCATCGTTGATCATCTCCGTGATCTCTCGCGACAAGGCGTCTGTGCGGTCGCGTTTCCCGAATGCGCGGTCACCAGTTACGACGAGAAGGCGATCCGGGCCACCGCCCCGGAACGCCTCTCGCAGGCGGAAAAGGAGATTGCCGTTGCGTGCAGAGAGAATGGAATCGGCGTCGTAGTCGGCATCCCTTACTGGGAACAAGGCACTCTGTACAACGGTGCTCTTGCGTTCGACTCAGGGGGGAAATGCGTGGCGAGGTACGCCAAAATCCAGCTTGCAGGGGAGAAGTGGTGCGCTGCGGGAGCCCGTTTCGCTATGTTCAGCTTCGATTCGGTTCCATGCTCCGTGATCATTTGTCACGATGAACGGTACCCGGAACTGGTTCGGCTACCCGTGCTTGCGGGCGCGCAGATCATTTTCTACATCTCCTGCGAGTCTGACATCACAGCGGAAACGAAAATCGCCCCGTACCGTGCCCAGATCCAGGCCCGAGCGATGGAAAACAGCGTCTTCGTGGTCCACTCGAACGCTCCCATGGGGAACGTTCGGATGCGAAACGGAAAACCGCGCGGGGAAGCGGC
>JAKPPK010000487.1 GCA_029547385.1 Candidatus Latescibacterota bacterium | reverse complement strand
CGCGGTTCTTGACGCCTGCGGTGTGGTTCGCAAGGGCGGTGAGGTGGTGCTGGTCGGCGTGCCTTGGAAAAAGCGGACTGATCTCGCCGCGTTTGACCTTCTTCATGCGGTGTTCCACCGGTACGTCGTCTTGCGGAGCGGCTGGGAGTGGGAGGTTCCACTCCTGCCTACCGATTTCCGGCGAAACAGCATCTACGGAAACATCGCTGCCGCCATGCGCTGGATTGCCGAAGGAAGGGTCCGCGTGGAACACCTCTTTCGTGTGGAGTCTCCCCGGCGGGCAACTGAAGCGTTCTCCGCGCTGGCATCCGGGTCGTGCGACCGTCTGGGAATCGTATTTGACTGGACCAACTTGTGAACGAACGCAGGGGGCGCAGTCAACCGCGCGAACACGCCTGCACATCTCCGAAGAACGTAGTTGACTTTGTCCAGAAGCGCTCGTACACTACTGCGACGGAAGGCGTTTGCTTCCGTCCGGGAGCAAATTTCACCTCGCGTCGTGTTCCACGGAACCTGTGTTTGTGTGGAACGAGACAATTCCGCGGCTGAGGAAAGGAGTCAGAAATGGCGAACCTGGTCGAGGTTGAAGGAATTGGTGAAACCTACGCCAAGAAGCTTGCGGCGGCAGGAATCAAAACCACAGACGCGTTGTTGGCGAAGGGTGCGACGCCAGAGGGGCGCAAGGAGGTTGCGGCGAAATCCGGAATCAGCGCGAAAATGATCCTGGAATGGGTGAACCACGTGGACCTTTTCAGGATCAAGGGCGTCGGGCAGGAGTACGCGGACCTGCTGGAGGCTGCGGGGGTTGATACGGTTCCGGAACTCGCGCAACGCAAACCGGGGAACCTTGTCGAAAAGATGGCGGAGGTCAACAAAAAGAAAAAGCTTGTTCGACAACTCCCGGTCGAAACACAGGTGGCTCGTTGGATAGCTCAAGCCAAAGAATTACCGAGAAAGATCAAGTACTGACCTGCGACCGCCCGTGTGCACCTGCGGGTGGTCGGAAGGTGCTTTCTGCTGGCGGAATGTCGAAAGGTCAGCCGCGGAGGGTCTGTCGAGCCTTTTTGGGGCTTGACGGGCCCTTTCTGTCTTGATCGGCGTTCGAGCTGGAGTTCCACGGGTGCATTGTGATGGTAGGGAGAACATGGGGAACTGTTACGACGTCATCGTCGCCGGGGGAGGGACGGCCGGGACCGCAGCTGCAATAGCCGCCAGCCGTAGAAACCACAAAGTATTGCTGATTGAAGAACAGAACTGCCTCGGCGGAACGTCCACTTCGGGCGGAGTCGGCGAATGGTTTGCCTCACTGCAAGGGATGGGCAACATATTCGACGCTGTCGTCGCCGGTCTGGAGAAGTTCGGCGCCAGGTTCGCGAAACCCCGCCATTTCAATCCCGAAGTGCTCAAAAGTGCCTGGCAGCTTCTGGCGGAAGAGGCCGGGGTACAAATCCTCTTCCATGCGAGCGTATGCGGTGCAGAGCGCTCTGGACGTGCGGTCTCGCGCATTGAGGTTGCCAGTTGTTCTCGATTGTTTTCGGCGGAGGCGAAGTACTTTATCGATGCAACGGGCGAAGGAGATCTGAGCGCGCTGGCCGGCGCGGAGTACATGCAGGGCGAACCAGGCACCCGAAAAGTGCTTCACATGAGCCTGGTGGCGTGGATGTACGATACCGGCACCCTCCAGACGCCCTATCTCCCCGCATCGCTCGAACCAGTTCGAAGCAGGGAGGAATTGCCGGGGTTGGGCGCGGGAGTACTGGTGGACCGGAACAGGGTGTATTTGAACGCCACGAAAGTGCTTGATCGTGACCCCACAGATCCCTGGAGCCTGAGCGACGCAGAACGGGAAGCGCGGCACCAGTTGCTTCGTGTCGTTCACTACCTTCAGACGCATGAATACCCCACGTTTGCGCTCGCATCCAGCGGGGCGCGCATCGGTATCCGGGAGGGCCGAAGGGTCGTTGGCGATTGCGTCCTTTCCCGGGCCGACATCCTGGACAGGCGGGAACCTCTCGACTTCGAGGACGGCGTGGTGGTTGCAACAAGTCAGATCGACTTTCACAGCCTGAAGAAAGCCGGCAACTCCGGGTGGCGCCAGCCGGTTCTCCCCTATAGCATCCCTTTGCGGTGCATGCTTGCGAAGGGATTTCCAAATCTCGTTGTGGCGGGAAAGTGCATCAGTGTCGACCAGGTAGTACACAGCAGTTGCAGGATGACACCGACCTGTTGCGCAATGGGACAGGCCGCTGGCACAGCCGCCGCCCTTGCGATAGAAACAGGAGTTGCAGACCTGCGGGATGTGCCGATTTCGAGTCTTCGCCAGACGCTGAACGCGGATGGCATGGAGCTGAACCCGGCACGCCACACTGCTTTCGCGCCGCACGATACCCGCCTTGATGCCGATGATCACGTCGGCATATGATTGTCCCCGTCCGAGCGGGATGCAACGCGCAACATATTCATGAGCAACATGTCCGCCGCGGGATGAGTGCCGATGTTCTCCCTGATGCGGAAGGTGTTGATGATCAACCTTCCCGCACCCACGCGATGAACGGATATCATCAACCCTGAGGAATACCCCTGCGATGCACGAATTGCTCCCGCCACCGCCTCGTATGATTCCTCGCCAGGCGAGTAAAGAAGGTCCGGAATGATCTCCCGGTAGAAATCGTAATCCAGAAGGCCACCCGCCGGCATCCCGTCGAAGATCGGGTGTCGTTTTGCCCATTCATCTTTGAGATACAGCCAGCCGACAATTGAATGGAACCTGCCTTTCCTGTCCAGCGGAAGGAACGCCGTCTGGTCGTCGCCGTCAGCAAACACGCGCGGATCGAGGCATATGACTGTCGAGCCTCGCTGCAGACGACGGGTGAGATCGTCGAATCCTCCCGGTGCGCCCTGATGGACCGGGGTTTTGGAGAGGACAATCGGGCATCGTTGATCCGCGGTATCGCGATCCGGAACAACGACCTCCGCCCCGTGTGCCGCAAGCCAGTTTTCCAGGTCTGAGTCGTCACCCCACACCGCAACCGTCACGCCGCGCAACGGCGTGTCGGGTTTTCGCGACACGTAGAAAACTGCCTCTCCACCTGCGGCGGCCGCACCTGATTCGAACTCCGCAAGAAAGCGATACGCACCCGGCCCTCCGCTAATTCTTACTTCGTCCGCGAACACCGGCGCGGCAAGCGGGCG
>JAKPPK010000459.1 GCA_029547385.1 Candidatus Latescibacterota bacterium | reverse complement strand
CTCGACGGTGATCATCGGCGGCACCCCCGGCCAAAATATTTGTTCTCGATATAATCGTTCAACTCGTTTATGGCATCCTCAATCTGTTTGAGCCCTGTGTTGTACTCTTTCCGGTTCCACTCGTTATATATGACGATTCGACATCGGCCTTTATCCATTTACACCCTCTCCTTAACCAGCGAATATATTACTGCCACAATACTGATCACGATGAATGTTACCGCAACCAGATGGAACTCGGCAGGAAGTCGCACGATTATAAACAACCCGAACAATGCCCCAACAAGACCGGGTAATGTCATATCACGTTGAGTGATCCACATCATCAGGAACGGGATCGAGAATATCAGGGTATACGCAAGCGGGCCTAACACGGATGTGTAGGCACCGGCAATGGTGGAGATCAGTCCCGTCCAGTTGATTGTGTCCTCGTCCGGCTCCGGGACGGTCTCGCCGCCAAGGGAGTCTATGAGGTCGTCTTTGAGGTCGGTTGAGAGCGTGGGGATGGTCGCGGAGGCCCGGGGCCGGATAGAGCTCGATACGGTGATCGTGCCGGAGCTGATCGTCGGGGTGACGGAGCCCCCGGCATCGTCATCAATCTGGTTGACGGTCGCGGTCAGGTTTGCCGAGCCGAGCGCGAGACCCTGCACCACCAGGGAGACGATCGTCGTGCTCGCCGGGGCGGTGACGGCGTTGCCGAGGTCCGCGCCCACGGTGGTGACGGTCGTGCCCGGTGTCGTCGAGGCCGAGTGTAGGGTGACCCAGGCCGGGAAGGTTACGCTATCAATCCGTGCCACGGACGAGTTATCTACCGAAAACGTGATGTTGTAACCACTCAACCCGTTTGCTGCCGTGAGTGCTACGGGAACGGTCACCTGCTGGTTCTGGTACGGGGCCGCGTCCGGGATCG
This sequence comes from Candidatus Latescibacterota bacterium, assembly GCA_029547385.1. Taxonomy (GTDB): domain Bacteria; phylum Latescibacterota; class MWCZ01; order MWCZ01; family MWCZ01; genus MWCZ01. The sequence goes on along the minus strand of JAKPPK010000459.1, from coordinate 298 downwards.
TGAGAGTGTCCGCAGCGGCGATCCCTACAAGGAGGAGGAGGCCGACGAAGATCAGCGCTGTTCGTCTCATATCATCCCCCCGTTTGACCATAATCTGAATACGTCATCGAAATCACATCTGCCGTTGCTGTTCCAGTCGAACAGGCTCACCGGCTGGTTTGCTTCGCACCATGTGAGGTGTTGGAAGAACAGGATGATGTCCTGGAAGTCCCACCGGGCGTTGCCGTTGATGTCTTCGTACAGGCCGTCCGCGTCGGGGTCTGTCGGGTCGTTGGAGCACCCGGGGAAGGGCTGCAGC
>JAKPPK010000435.1 GCA_029547385.1 Candidatus Latescibacterota bacterium | reverse complement strand
AGCGCCGGGTTTTCGAAAATCGTGTCCTTGTACCAGTCGGGCCTCAGATACTGGTAGTAGTCATTCACGTTCGTGTACATAAGCTCTTCCATGAACGTCGCGGTCATTTCCATCCACCATGCCCAGTCGGTGCGGTACGACACGTACAGAAACTGGATGGAATGGAACATTTCATGGGCCAGCGTAACCCTGAGTCCCCGCGCTCCCCGGCTATCGAACACACCGGGGTACGCATAGATGGATTCCGCGAAATCGTTGTCGATCTCCATATACCCGTTGCTGCCCGAATACGTGAGCCCGTAGACGTACTGAGGCGCGAGGTTCCTCAGGTAGATGTCGTAACGGACGTCTCCTCCTGTCCCCAGATCCTTCAGAGTCACGTCATATCCCATCAGGAAGTACTGGTTCAGGACGGAATCCGCCACCTGCGCGGTGAGTTCCACCCAGTCGGGCACGCCGGAGCCATCCAGATCCGCCATGGGCGGTGCATTTGTTCCGGTCGTGTCGTACTGAATCCGAAACACGCTCCCGGGTTTCGCGTACGACGTGTGGAGTGTTACCCGAGCCGTCTGCGCCAGCTTCTGTCCGGACCCGACGTACGGGTTAGCCGCGTCGTACGTTTCTCCGATGCCGCCGCGCGCGGGTTTCGCCGGTCCGAGCGTTTGACCGGGGTGAGTCGTCATGTCCACTGTTCCGCACGCGACGGTCGGTCTGCCGTCCGGACCCACTATCAGCAGCGCGGAAACGGGAGCGGCGAGAGCCACGATCAGAACGAGAATGAGGAGTTTTTGCCGCATGCAATTACCTGACAATTACCATTTTTCGCGACCTAGTACGTCCAAGTGCCGTTACCTGAAGAATATACACGCCGGACGGCACCTGCGTTCCACGATCGTCGAGCCCGTCCCATGATCCGGTGTGCAGGCCGGAACCGTACGCCGCGTTGGAGACGAGGGTTCGCACCGGTATCCCGAGAACCGAGTATACGCGGATGGTGACGCCCGCGGGCTCAGAAAGCGAGAAATCAAACTCGGTTCCCGGATTGAAGGGATTGGGACGATTCTGTTCCAGCGTCACCAGGAACTCCTCGGGCGCCGGTCGGGTGAGTTCAGGGTCGTACGCGGCAGTGAGCATGATCTGGGATTCCGTCGGAGTCACGGCGCCGTTTCCGAAGGTGACCACTATGTCGTCTACCTGATCCCAGTTACTCACAGACACGCGGTTTTCCCGGGGGATGATTATTCGGACGGAATCCCCGGCGGAGACCGCGACCCGCCACGCCCAGTTAGTCGTTGCGTCCGTCGTCAGCCGGACCCCTCCCGCAGTTCTGTCGGGAACAATCCGGACGATCCCACCTCCGAGACCCGCCGCTTTGACCGGGAACTGCGTGCTTCCTGAGCTTCCGAGCCGTTTGATTTCCCAGTCCGCGGAGAGAAGCGCGGAGGGCGGGGGTGAAGTCCACGCAGCGCCGTCCGGGAAAAACGGGGTTCGGGGGGAACGCGGGCCCGTGAAGTACGCCCGCGACCAGAACCCGGCGATCAGTTCGCGCATGGGTTGTTGCATGGTAGTCTCCAGTGCGTCAACCACCACGTTCGGCGCGCTGGATCGCAGCACCTTCTGCCGGTCGAACGAGTAGCGGATTCCCGCATGGCCGCTCACAGAATCAGTACGGACGAGATACTGGCAGAAGACGGCGGCTCCGTACATGTGGGTATCGCACGACCCGGTAGACCCCTGGTTCAACGGCGCCGCCGGATTTTCAAACAGCGTGTTACAGAACCAGTCGGGGTCCAGATACTGCCAGTAGTCGTTGATGTCCGGATAGTTGTATTCCTCCATGAACGTGGCCGTCGCTTCCTGCCACCAGATCCCGTCGTTCCCGCCTACCCAGACCGCGAATTGAACAGAGTGAAAAAGCTCATGCGCCAGCGTTATTCGGAGGCCGGTCGCGCCTTTTGTCTGATAGATCCTTTCGGCGTAATCGTTGTCCAGCTCCATGTACCCATCGGGCGGGGAGAACGTGTACCCGTACACGTTCTGGGGGGCGAGGTTAATGAAGAAGATGTCGTACTCGGTTCCGCCGGATGCGCCTCCATCAGTCAACGGAGTGGTGTACCCGAGCGCCCGGTAGTTGGCATACACGGAGTCCGCTACGCTGGCGGCAAGTTCCACCCAATCCGGTACGCCGTTCTGATTTGCGTCTGCCGCGGGTACCGCATCCGCGCTGCCGCTCGCGGTCGTGTAGTGGATTCTGAACCAACGGGCGGGACTCACGTACGAACCGGGGAGCGTCACTCGGGCGGCGGGGCGTGATCGCGAAGGATCCGTTCGCAGCAGCATGGTTCCGCACACGGCAGCGGGCGTACCGTCCGGTGCACGGAGTACGTAGCCGTGCGCCGGTTTTGCGCTGACGGCCGCGCAGAACGCAAGGGACATCAAAGGGATTCTGAGCTTCATGCTATGGACCAGGGTTGCAGCAAGGTCGCCTGTTCTACAAGAAAGTACACCGAAAAAGGCGGACTTCTCCGTGACCAATATCACTTAGAAGAAGCAACCCGCGTACCGAGAACGGCAAACGCACTGCCGACGCCTTTCGAAAGAACGGCTCCTGCGCCCAGGGGCTGCCGTTCCGCTCGATGGTTCACGTTGGTAGATTGTGTGGTGCCTTTCCCGTTTTGCCAACCACACTCGTTGCCTGGAATGAACGGATGACACCAAAACAACGTGTTTTCACGGCGCTACGCCATGAAGAACCCGACTTCGTCCCCATCGGGGAATTCGCCATTGACTACCCCGCCTTTGAGGCCGTGCTCGGAAGACCAACGTTCTGGCGCGGGCATTTCAAGACAATGAAGGCCCTCTGGGAAGGAAGGCGCGACGAAGTCGTGGAGAGCATGATCCGCGACGTCATTGAATTCTACCACAAAACCGACCAGGACATCATACCGGTCAGCCTCGTTCCAAGCAGGAACAAAGAAATTATACCCTGGGAGGAAATCGCGCCCATGACCTTCCGGGACCCCAGGGGCGACGTCTACAGAGTCTCGGAAAAAAGCCAGTGGCTGATGCGGATCAAATATGCCGAACCAGCGCGTGAGTACTCGGTTGAAGATTTCCCCGTTCCGACGGAGTTCACGGAGCCTGACGAGTCCGAGTGGGAACTTGTCCGTGCAGTAGTGAAGGAATTCGGCGCCACCCATTTTATTCTAGCGCGAAGCGGGGACGGTACGTTCCCACTTATCGGCGGGATGGAACGCGGGCTCATCCTGATTGCCGAGCACCCGGATGTTGCGGAGGCTGCCGCAAAGGCGGCTGTTGCCCGCACGATGTACATGGACGGTCTCTGGGCAAAGGAAGGCGTTGACGGATTGTGTCCCGGTGAGGACTACGCTGATTCCCGCGGCCCCCTCGTGTCGCCGCGCGTGATCAGGGAGCGCTTCTTCCCTTCAATGGCCGCGCACGTTGCTCACGCCCACGGCCTTGGTCTGCCCGTGCTCAAACATGCGTGCGGCAACAACTGGAAAATCATGGACATGCTCGTGGAGGCGGGGTACGACGCGTACCAATCCATCCAGGAATCGGCAACGATGGATATCATCCGCCTGAAACGGGAATACGGGGACAAAATCACCCTGTGGGGAGGCGTAGGCACGGAGACATTGATTGCCGGTTCAACGGAGGATGTGCGCAATGAAGTTCGCCGCGCAGTAAGGCACTGCGCACCCGGCGGAGGCTTCCTGCTCGGTTCCAGCCACTCCATTTTGATTGGAGCACAGCCGGACAACTACCTGGCGATGCTCGACGAGGCGAGGAAAGTCGGCCGCTATCCTGTTACGATCTGATTCCGCCGTGCTGTGCCCTGCTACCTCGCCGGTCTATCGGAACACACGAGGGCCGTCGCGAGCGACAGCGCCGCCGTGGTGGAACCGGTGGGCGCCTTCCGTATCGGATCGACCTCCGGTGCTCCCGCCTTCAGCGCCGCGTCCGCCGCCTTCGCCATCGTGCTGGCGGTGTTGTTCGTAAGCGCAAGAAGCGTTGCTCCCCGTTCTTTCATCCGCGGCAGAATGTTCAATACCTCGTCCGTTTCGCCGCTATGGGAGTACGCGATGACGAGGCTTCGTTCGCCAATCCTGCCGAGGTCTCCGTGGACACCTTCAGCCGGATGCAGGTAGAACGCACTGCGTCCCAGTTCGTTCAGAAGAAAGGCAAGATACCGCATGCAGTAACCGGGTTTCCCCATGCCCGTGGTGATAATGCGCTCCCACGGGCGTGAGAACACGTCCAGCCATTCCGTTACGGCCGCTGCATCAAGTCCCTCGAGCAGATTTCGTACCCCTTCGCGCTCTTCCTTCAACGCGGCAAACGCCTGCACCGGTGGCGGCAGGTACGATATTTCGCGCGCGCTCTGCGCGGCAGCGATTGTCTTCCCAAGGTTGCCCTTGGGATGGTCCTTGAGGAAGTCCAGCTCCGTGAATTTCCGCGCACTTTCCAGCCCGGCAACACACGAATCGCCCATGGCGAGCGCGACGATGTCGTTCGGCACTTCGAGTGCGCTCGATTCGACGCCGACAATACGAAAAAGATTCCCGGCCCTGTTCACGGGGAGATCTGTCACGTCGGTCACGATGTCAACCGCAACCGAAGCGGGGATTGCCTCGAGCAGCCGAGTCAGATCGGCAACCGGTTGGTATCGCCGCCAGAGCAGAAGAACACGGCTGGAAGGGCTCAGCAAGGGCAACCCGTGCGCTTCGTTCGCTGCATCCACGAAGTACGAGGGCGTTCCGGTGCTCGCGAGAGAAGCGGAGATTTTGTCTGCAATGTGCCGCACGCGCCCTTTTCCCGTTACAACCCAGTATGTCGCTTCCGGGATTTCGGAGAACACGTTGCCGTAGAATGTCTGTGGTGAGGCAGTCTCGATGTGCTGTATCTGCGCATCGAGGGATTCTACAATGCGTTGAAGGAACGCCTGTACGGTTGAAGCTTTGTATTTCACGGGATTTCCTCAAAAGAATGAGCCCGCGAGGTGATTCGGCTCACCCCGCGGGCAGTGCGTCACGCGGGAATCAGGCGGTCTGCCGTTGCCCCCCCTCTGTTGGCGGCGATAAGGTTTTTGATCGCCGCCCGCGGCGTTTCTGGGTCAACCGGGAATGCGCCGTATTCAGAACAGCAGATGCCCGCAGTGGCGTTCGCGATTGTCCCGATATCTGCGAGGGGGGCGTCAAACCCAAGCATGTTGAGCGCAGCGTTGAGACCGCCAAAATACGCGTCTCCTGCACCGCACGGGTCGACGAGTTTGCGTCCGACTTTCGAGAGATCGAGCACGTTTTCCCAGTGGACGTTTTTCCCGTCGTACAGCAGACTTCCTTTCGCCGCGGCCGTAATGGCTACCAGTCTGTGGTTGCCAAAGTCGCGATGGATCTTCTGAATCGCCTTCTCGAGGTCATCGGTACCCGCCAGTTCAGTTGCAGCGGCGTCGCACGGTTTGAGAACCGTAGCGCCGCGTGCCACTTTTTCGTACTGGGCCGCGGTTCCGATGTACTGCATGATGGAATTGCTCGGGGCGATATCCAGATCAACGGCGACCGGCACATTTGCCTCGTGCGCGATTTTCTCGATTTCCAGTACTGTGTCAAGCGGAAGCTGGGAGATCTCCGTTACGACGTAGGCCGCATTACGTATGGCATCTGCGCAATGCGTGCGAATGAACTCAGGTGTGGTGGTCGCCGTGGTTCCGAAGAACATGAAAAGGGTGCGTTCCGGTTGCCGGTCGAGGAAGAAATCAGTGTAGGCGGCTTCTTCGCCTTCGATCACGTGAAGCTGATCGTGTGCAACGCCGAACCGATCCATTTCTTTCAACAGGAATTTCCCGTATTCGTCCCCGCCGAGCCGCCCGAACACTCCCGACCGGGCGCCCAGCATGCGTGACCAGACGAGGTTGTTGAGCGTCACGCCGCCGGCGATGAGCTTCTTCGAGCGACCATCCTGTTCGATGATTTTCGTCTTGTCGCCGACTTTGAAATTCGGAACGAGTTTGAGCACGTCAACGACCACACTTCCGCAGCCGAGAATCAAGCCCTGTTTCATCGTTTCCCTCGTTGGTTTCTGGTTGCCGTTCCTACGTGCCGAACCGGCCGTGATGGGGCCGGCGCAGGGAATAGTTCTCCACCGTTCGGGTGACTCAGGAGACCACGAAATCCGGGCGAACCGGTCGTCCCCGGCTTTGTACCGGACTGGATACAGACCGCCGTCGAGGGTCTGGCACCTGCAGCGGGAAAACGCCGGCGTTCCTGCCAGTCATCGCGTTCTTTGTAATGATACTCGAATGCGGGGATCGGATGAAACCATGCATGCCGCGCTTTGCCCGCGCAGAATGTCGTCCTACCTTTCTCTCACGTATCCGCTTTAACAACCCGTCGCGTCCGGTTTTCCCATGGTTCTGGTAATCGGTCTGAATCCCGCCATCGATAGAATCCTCATCGTTCCGAACTTCGCGGTGGGAGCAACTCTGAAAGCAGAATCGGTGCAGACGCTGGCCGCCGGCAAGGCGATGAACGTCGCTGCGGTTCTGCGGCTGCTCGGGGTACGAGTTGGATACGCGGGGTTTGTGGGAAAAGAAGAAGCCGCTTTCTTTCGCAGACGCTTGCCTGATGTGGAATGCTGGATGGTGGAAGTTGACGGTCGGACGCGGACTGACACCACGCTAATTGACCCGGTGGGTCATACGGAAACTCACGTGAGGGAGCCGGGATTTGCAGTCCAGACCGAAGACATGGAACGGTTCCTTGACGCGTTCACGGGAGTCATCGTTGGCGTGGAGTTCGTGGTGATGTCGGGGAGCCTCCCTCCGGAGGCCCCTGAGGGGTTGTACGCTGAATTGGTGGGGTTGTGTCACGCGAGACACATTCGGACATTACTCGACACGTCGGGAACGCCGTTGGCCATGGGAGCAGCCGCCAGGCCGAGTTTTCTGAAACCGAATACGGAGGAACTCGCCGAGCTGACCGGCGGGCACGCAGGGAGCGCAGCGGAAGCCGCCCTGTGGGGGAGAACGCTGCTGCAGGGGAACACGCAGGCGGTCGCGGTCACTCGAGGGGCGGAAGGTGCGGTGCTGGTGGATCGGGAAACGGCGATCCAGGGAAACGCGTCGGTCCCGAGCGTTGTCAACACCGTCGGATGCGGCGACGCATTCGTTGCAGGATGGGTCGCGAAACTCGTTTCGGGTTCTCCGCTCACGGAGCAACTGGGTGAAGCACTTGCCGTAGCGGGGGCAAATGCTATGACGCACGGAGCAGGAGTTATCGAACGCAGAAATCTGGATCTCATGCGCGACCGTGTCACCATTTCGGACGTCTGGTGAACGGTTTTCTTCAACCACCTCTCAAATAGATCGGGGGACGACCTGATGAGACTGGCAACACAACTGGGAATCGGGCTTCTCGTGGCCGGAGCACTGGCGGCGCACACCGCACGCGCAGCATCGGTGGCCAAACCGTACGGATTCATTCTCGGAATGGGTGCGTACAACCACGGCAACGCGTATCCGAGTGACCTTGCGTTCATTGCTCAGAGCTCGGCGTCACTGCCGGGAAGCTTTCTGATAACGGGGCGCCACACGCGCCTCGGAATGCGTGTGCAACCCGACAGCACAGTCCCCGCGACCGGGGTCGTGGAGGTGGACTTCTGGGGGCTTCGAGGGTCAACGGCGGGCGGAGCCGCGCAACAGACCAGCATCCGGCTCCGTCTGGCGTACGTGAGATTGCAGCCCAATCCCCGCACAACCCTTACGTTTGGACAGGATTGGCTCGCGTTCGCGCCGGCGAACCCCGGAGTTCCCGGCTTACTTACTACGTGCGGGAACCTCTGGGTGCGCATGCCTCAAGCGCGAATTGATTACTCTGTCGCGCCATTCCTGTTTCAATTCGCGCTCGTCCGTCCGTTTGTGGGGGACATGGCAGCCACGCCGGTTGAGCAAACTGACCCGTTGGGCAGCGGCGAACGTTCGAAGTTGCCATTCGTGCAGGCACGCGTTGCGTACACTCTCGCACCAGGGATGACCTTTGGCCTTTCAGGACACATGGGGAAACAGGATTGGAACGACGGAACGGGCACTATCAACTCCCTGGCAGGCGCGTTCGACTATGACGTTCGGCGCGGACCCTTCAGAATCGTCGGGGAATTTGCCTCTGGGCAGAGCCTCGGCGGCATCAATGCTTTGACGAAGTTCCATCAGGACCCCGCCACTGGGAAGCGTTATGCCGAGACCGGGTACATGGGCTGGTTTGAGGCGACGTACAAGTTTTCGCCAAAATGGATGGCCAGTGTTGCAGCCGGCCAGGAAAAAGCCGACTGGAACGCCACGCATACCGCGATGCTGACCCGGCAGACAATGGACCGGAACCGGGCGGGCTACGTGAATGTTGTGTGGCAGCCGTGGGCGCCGTTCCGTGTCATCACCCAGCTGGACGTGATTCGGTCGCATTACATTGCCCCGGCAGTGGAACACAAAGTGGAAGTGCTCAGCGTGGGAGCCATGCTGATTTTCTAGTTGTTGCTTCTGGTAGCCGGGCGCGCCGTCTCGCACCAGTTGGTGCGGGCGGCGCGCTGGCTGTTGATGGAAGAACCCTGTGGCGGTCCTTCGGGCACGGCATCGGGTTCCCTGTTCTTACAGGAGGGTGTTCCAAATGCAATATCGGGACCTTGGCAAAACGGGACTCCGCGTCTCTGAAATTGGATTCGGTGCCTGGGCGATTGGCGGAGGTTTTGAGATCGGTGGAAAAGGTATCGGCTACGGAGCGACGGAAGATGAGACGTCGATCAGAGCAATCCATCGGGCGCTCGATCTGGGTGTGAATCTGTATGACACTGCTGACGCATACGGGGCGGGACACAGCGAATCACTTCTTGGCAAAGCTCTTCAGGGGAGATGGTCTTCGTGTTACGTTGCCACAAAGGTTGGCAACGAGCGGCGCGATCCTCTTCCCGGGCGCAAGAATTTTACCCGCGAGTACATCCTGTCGGCATGCGAACGCAGCCTCAAGCGGCTCCGCAAGGACGTAATTGATCTTTACCAGCTTCACAACCCGCCGCCTGAGGTTGGAGATGGGGACGAAGTATTCGAAACACTCTCGATTCTTCGTGAGCAGGGAAAGATCCGTTTCGTCGGCGTTTCCGTCACCACCCCGGCGGAGGGCATTTCGTACATCAGGCGAGGCGTCGTAGACTGCCTTCAGATTTATTACAACGCGCAGACGCGTGAAGCGGAGACCGAGCTTTTCCCTCTTTGCGCAAGGGAGAAGATCGGTACCCTTATCCGCGCCCCTCTCAGCTCAGGAATACTGGCGGCGAAGTTCACGAAGGACACGGTGTTCCCTCCTGACGATCACCGCGGCAACTGGCTCAAAGGCGAGTTGCTCGCCCGCGCGGTTGCCGAAGCGGAAGCACTGCGAAAGGCTGCAGCACCTTTGCCGCCCGCGGAAGCCGCCTTGCGCTTCATTCTGAACCAGCCAGCAGTCACGTGCATCATAGTGGGCGCCAAGACACCGGAGCAGGTGGAACGCAACTGCGCAGCGTCAGACGGGAAGGGCCTTGCAACCCCGGTGGAGAACGCAATCCGCGCTGTCCTGCCAGGCGATTTTCCGCGGCAGACCTGAAAACCCCTTAGGGACAGCAGGCCGGGGAACGTATAATCAATACGATAACGCCCTTTTGGAAACCTTTCGAGAAACAGAAAGCTGGGGCGACCTCGTTTTGTTTTCCCGCACAGATGATGGAGCTGTGAACGATGGATTACGAACCCGTGAAATTCGGTGTCGTCGGCCTGGGAATGGGGCAGCATCACTGCAAGGCAATCGCGGCGGCCAATGGCGCGGAACTGGTTGCGGTATGCGACATCGACATGGAGCGCACAAACAAAATGGTTCAGACGTACGGCTGCAAAGGGTATTCCTCGTACGCCGAGTTCCTGAACCACCCGGGTATGGAAGCAGTGTGCATCTGCGTTCCGAGTGGTATGCACGCCGATTTCGGGATACAGGCGATTCAGACCGGCAAGCATCTCGTCGTGGAGAAACCACCGGACGTCAAGGCTGCAAAGGTTCAAGCCCTGATCGACGCGGCGGCAGAACGCGGCGTAAAAATGGAACAGATCTTCCAGCAGCGCACGAGCCCCTTGAATAGACGGATCAAGGATGTCATCGACAGTGGACGACTCGGGAAACTGGTCGGAATCAACGCTTTGCTGCCCTGGTACCGTGCCCAGAGCTATTATGAGGACGTTGCGCACGGTCGTTGGAAGGGAACCTGGGCGCTGGACGGAGGGGGTTCGCTTGCCAACCAGGGCGTTCACACGATGGATATCGTGCTGTATTTCTTCGGAAGGGTGAAGTCTGTCTTCGGGAAATTCGGCGTGTTCACACACGACATCGAAGCGGAAGACCACACTGTGGCGATCCTGAAGTTCGAAAATGGCGCCATGGGAACCATCATGACTACTACCTGCGCGTACCGCGGAACAGACCAGATTCTGGTATTGTTCGGCTCACGGGGACAGATACGGCAGAGCACGTACCTCGAAGCGTGGCAGATCATGCACGACGACGACCCCAAACGCGAAAAGGAGAAGGCCGAGGAACAGGAGATGCTCGCGCTGTATGGTCCCCGCGAGCAGAGAGGTGAAACCACGGCCAACGATCCCTGGGCACTGAGTTCGGATGGGCACCAGGCGCACATCGAGGATCTGGTGCGAGCCATTCGGACAAACACCGACACGATGAGCTCCCCCGCTCACGCAAAACATGACGTGGAAGTGATTGAGGCGATATTCGAGAGCGGCCGTACGGGCAAAGAGGTGTTTCTTTCGTGATGATGGACTCGGCTCCGTGACGATCGAAGGCGCGCGTGAAAACGCGCGCCTTTTTCGTTTTGCGCGAGCGAGGAATTCTGACAACCAACACCTCTCAGGCCGTGTTCTGGCTTTCACGGGATGGCGAACCGACGATGAAACTGGCAGATTGGAGCAGGGCCGTCATCGTGTTCATGACCCTCGCTGGGGGAATGGGCCTTTTCGCTCTGGCGGGAAAGGCCTGGTGGCGCCATGCGGCGAGCGATGATGCCCATCCGGGTTACTTCGTTGACTTGGCGTATACAACGGGGCACGCGCCCGAGGATTCGGTTTCTTTCTACGCCGGGGCGGCTGTGGGAAATATCACCCCGACCGTGCCGGATAGTTTCTCCGACCGGAATGGAGACGGGCGATTCAGTATCGGGATCGATACATGGGTAGACAAAAACCGCAACAGGCGCTTTGACGCAGTGTGGTTGGCCGGCGAAGCGAATGCTCGTCCGGCAGGAGGCGTTCAGGACAGCCTGTATGCCCGCGCAATCGTTTTCGGGGACGCACGGCATCGCATCGCGATTTGCGCGGTGGACAATTTCGGCATCTTCTACGATGACGTGATCGCCATCCGCGAACTCGTTGCGAAGCTTCTTGCAGTAAGGAACGATTCTCTCGAATATGTCGCGGTAATAGCTACCGGAACGATGTGCGCGCCCGATATGATGGGCTTCTGGGGACGGTCGGAAGAAGAGACCGGAAGGGATCCCGCGTACGCGGAACAGCTCCGGCGCACCGTCGCGGAAACCGTCCTCCGTGCGGCAACCGGTGCCCGCGCCGCAATGCTCGAGGGATGGCAACGGAACACGAACCCCGCGGAGGCATCGATCGTGTTCCGCGCGAACAACGGTACGCCAATTGCACTACTTTCTGTCGGAGCCGAACGGCGGCGCACAGGCGGCAAGGCAGGCGTAATGATCTCCGCAGAAAACGACCACGATTTCGCGGAGCAGGGCTCTCCTGAGAGATCCGGGGGCCTTGCGCCGGTGCACGTTGTGCTGCCGGGTATTCCCGCAGGAACCCACAGCACCGCCGCCGCGGACAGCCCCGGAGAAAACGCACCCATGCGGGAGAACAGGTGTGCCTTTTCCATTCGCGCGCAGACGGTT
>JAKPPK010000205.1 GCA_029547385.1 Candidatus Latescibacterota bacterium | reverse complement strand
GTGCGCTGGTTTACGAGTTTCTCGAGTCTGCGGCGTTCCTGCTTGCTGACCTGCACTGGCTTCATGCGTGCCCAACGCTTGAGGGTACCAATTTATTTCCATAAATAAGCGGAACGTGCTTCGTGGCTGTAGTACTAGTCTGGGTTGCCTCGCAGTGAATTTGAATCATGAATTCACAATGCCTAGCTGCTGGCTGGGCGCGCAGGGCAGTGGGTTATGTGCCGCGGGTAACCGCGGCGACGCATCGGTGTGCCTTGAGATCCCCTTCGCCCCATGGATTGCTGCTGGTTCCGTCCTCTGTGCGCGATCGCGCTGGCGACCGACGTCGTCGAGGTTCGACTTGACTTGCGAGAGGCGTTCGAATTTCCTATCGGCTTCGGAGAAACCTTACCTCAGACGATGCAAGTCGGTTCTTCTTCGAGACAAGGGCATGGGCAATCACGTCATGCAACTCGGCGATCTTCGGAATCACGACCTCAATGATCGTGATCTTCGACACTTCCGCTCAGTGAGAAACCACGCCCGTAGGACATGGCTTCAGCAAGGCCCCCCGTCGGGGGCGTAGGCGTGTGGAAGGCCCCTCCAGGACCAGGTGTATTTCAGGTCAAGATCGCCTTGACCAACATCGAGCTGCTCTTGTTCTCAGTTGGAGAACTTACTCTTTTGTACACGACGGACCGCTCGACGCCATAGCCCGTGGTTTACGATGCGGAATCACTTTCCATAGCTCTTCTTCCAGGTTCTTCCTGGCTCTTCTTCGTAGTCTTCAAAGACGCAAGCAGCAGTTTTCGAACTGTGGCCGGGTCCGTATGAGCGAAGAACTCGGCGATTTCCTTGATGTCTGCGATGAATTGTGGTGTTTCCTCCAAAAGGCATCAAGGTTTTTCGCATGGTATGGCGGTCACGACCTCACTCCTCAGATCCGGATCACAAGCGACAAATCCAGTGTCGGCCTCGAACACCGTGTCCTCGTACGTGTATGTGCTCAGGACGACTTCAATCGATTCGCCGTTTTTGCGGACGTAGCACTCGAAACCCGCTCCTGCTGTACAAATCGTCGTGCATGCAACCACGATCGGCTTCGCCTGTACCAGGCACCCGAGTTCCGTGTCGAACACCTGCCCGCGAACCTCGTAGCAACCGCTGCAGCCGGGTGCCTCTGGATCCGGAGCTGGGGAACATGTACCCGACGTCGTAAGTTGACACGATTTCGATGATGACTCTTCACCCGCTTCATCCGTGGCTTCGACGGCAGCATCCAAAGAGCCACTCAACTTGCCGGATTCGCCTGAGTCGGCATCCACAGAATCACCGGTATCCACTGAATCGCTAGCATCTGCATCACCTGCCGATTCGCTACAGCCAACAACAGCAAAAGCGATCGCCAGCGAGGCGAACCATCCATGATGACGACCGGTGAGCTTCGTTCTGTTGTATGTTTTCATTGCGTCACCTTTCTAGAAAGTACATTCCCTTTTGAGCCTCTACTTATGTCCGCATACTCAGTGGTCATTAGGATCACCGGAATGGTAGTAATCGCACACCGATACAGTACGACTCTGCCCTTGCGGTACATACCAGCCGTGAACCCGGTACTGAAGGCACCTATCACCTATCTGATGACCTAGGAGCCGAATCCGCGATCGGATATCGGTTGACAGATCCGCCATGATTAGCACCTCTCCACCGCCTTCCGGACAGGTATTCCACACCTGTAAGTCAATGTCCGCGGCGTTCATAAGATCCGGTTCATTGAACGTCAAAGCCGCCTTCCATTGGGTGATGCTTGTGCTCTCGGGTCCCGGCGGTCCAACCCAGAACGAGACGGTTTGGTTGTGCGTGATTGCGAACTTATGACACCCCCATCCAGCCGGCGGCGTGAGATTCTGAGAAGACGGATACCAGAGATGAACGCGGCCCGCGCCGGAACGCTGATCGACTCCAAGGTTCATGATTTGTCCCGAGTCGCTTTTATAACCGTCGCCCATCAAGAGCATATGCGCCAGCAAGATGTCAACGTCGTTTACAGCATATCCTGACTGGTACAGGGCATCCTTCACAAGCGCGACTGAACCGGTCACGACCGGCGCGGCCAGCGACGTGCCACACAGACCCGTCGTGTCGTACCCGTAGATACCGATCCACGTTCCGGTGAAGTTGTTGAGGTTCCGTATGCAGCCGGGCGCAACCAAGTCCGCAATCGCGAGGGCGTTGTAGCGCCAAGCACCATTCGAGTAGATGTCCATGCCGCCACGAGCGGTGAACGATGCCACGGAAAGGTCATCGTAGGCACTCGTGTCGTTGTGGGATCCAAGCGCACCGATCGCCAACCCGTGGCGAACGGTTGCAGGGTAGTCGGCAGTACACCCACCAGGATCGCCGCTGTTCCCGATCGCTGTCACATAGAGTATGCCCGCGTTTGCCATGTTCCGCATGGTTGCCGTGTATCCGCCACCCGTGCATTGGGGATCACAGTTTGTGCATATGCCCCACCATCCGCTACGGTTGAAAACATCAATACCGTCCTCAATCGCCCTTTGAGCGACGGCTATATTCGTGTCCACGTAGCCCGGTGAACCGACGCTAGTGTAGTAGTATATGTCGGCTCCACTAGATATTCCGCTGTGTTTGACACGCTCAGTCGGATCGCTTATCGACGGATCCTGACCAGCTTCGATCGAACCAACAGCTACGCTTGTGACCGCGGAACCATGCGAGGTCCCTTGAGGAGGCGAATAGCTCGAACACGCTGAATGTTCGCAGTTCCAGATCGCCTGGAATCTAGATATCCAGCCAAAGAGGTGCCATCGTTTGAAGCCTGGATGCCCGGATGCAAGGACGTTCGAGTCGTAGATGCCCACGCGCACGCGGCCGGAAGATTGGCCCCCAGTGTTACCCGTATACCCGTAATTAAGAAAGTCCGAAGCCCGAAGCCCTGCCCTAGTCTCGTAGCCTGAGTAGTAAGCGGATGGCCCCACTTCGTAAGGTCCGTTCCGCACGATCTCTTCTGGCTCGGTCCACTCAAGGATCTGTTCAACGCGGTCCAACGGGACTACGGCGCGGATACCGGGGATGACCCAGAACGTGCTAGCGGGCTCAATCGCGATGCCGTCGAGTTTCTGAAGGACGGGCTGGAGAACGTAATCGACGTTTTCGGTTCTAGCAGAGACGATGTCCGCGCGCTGTGAATCGGACAGCGTGCTTGATTGCAACTGAGCCCAGTCGAACGGAATGTCGGGCAAGACGATGAACAGGTCGACGGCATCCTGACCTGTGAGCCCATTTAGCTGCTTGCGCAGCCGATCTCTCCAGTTACGGGTTGGGGGATCACCCGAGACAGCCGACGGCTTGAGCGACAGGATCGCGTCCCGTTGGTCGCGGCTGAGGGTGCTGCGCATACCCGTGTTCGGAACTGAGACCGGCCCGTCCCCCTCGTCAACGAAGGTAAAGTGTAGTTCATTATCTAACTGCGCGGATTCCAGTCGCGTTTTGGAGTTTGCCGCGTCACGAGAAGCTTCTTGTGCCTCGGTACCGCATCCCAGTACGAGAAACGATAGGAGCACCGCTAATGCCCCGGTCACCTGCAAGGCTTGAACGGACATCGGATAGCAGTGAGAATTAGACATTGTCCCCTCTCTGGCTCAACCGGCTGATTTAATTAGGATACCAGTTAAAGAAGATGGCGCAAGCGCTTTTTGCCATTAGCCCGGATTTCTCACATCTTTAGGGAATTTTTGCGCATCGCACCGTGTTTCTCCAGTTGAAACACATAAAGGAGCACGATGCGATGCAGACAGAGTGTACCCCGAAACGGTTGAGTTTTCACCCCCATGGCCGACGTGAAGTGGTGGGCGCCTTTGATGCACAGATGGCCAGTTCCGATGGTGGCTTGCTGGTCTTACGGCAGATTGATCAGCAACTCGGATTGATGGCCGGAAGAGCAGGTCGATATCGGAACGATGGCGCGTTCGTGACTCTTGCTCCTCTTCCGGCTCTCGACGATGACGTGGTCTTTGCTCTCGAGAATCATAGTTTTGCGCCTGTTCGACGTGTCCAGTGGCACAACAGTGACCTTGATATGTCGAGTCTCGATGCTTTGCTCACATCGTTGAGAAAGCGACCCCACAAAGCGTGTTTGCGAATGGTCGAAGGAGCGGAAGACGGTGTTGCACTGCAAGAATTATCTTCCAATCCCGAGGTGCGTCGCCTTGCCTCCAGCCCTGAACGTGTGGCTTTGCTCTGGGCTGTTTGCCAAATCCCTGACTTTCGACAATTGCTCCTGGATAGTCACCTGTGGTTACTTGAGGAGATTTTCAAGCAGCTTTGTGGTCCGAAACAAATCATCGATGAGGACTGGTTTGCTCAGAAGCTGCATCGGCTCGACGATATCCAGGGTGATATTGAGACGTTGATGCGACGCATCTCGTTTGTGAGAACGTGGACCCCTCGGTGTTCGGGGCGTTGTCCACGCAAGGAGGGCTCGGTTCATGCCGTCGAAGATCGTCACCGACAAGGAGAAGTCTGCACGTTTCGTCGCGTCCTCGGGGACCACCCACGCAGACAAAGTGGTGCCCGCTCTCGCGGGCTTGTTGACGCCGCACCTGCAAGCGGGAGAGAGCCTGCCGGACCTGGCGCTCTTGTGCCGGCTGGTTTCTCGGCTGGTCGAGGCGAAGGCTGCCGCGATGGTGGCCGCGGATCGCTCCCACGAGCAGGAACTGGGAGACGATCAAGGGCCCCGGGCCGCACGGGACCGGGCGGCGGATGACCTGGCGACGGTGCTGGCCGATCTGCGTGACGCCCTCTCCGCGGGGTACGGGCCGGAGGCGGTCAAGCTCTACGGGCTCGACGGCAAGTTACCGGTCGATCCGAGCGTGATTGCCGTGCTGGCGGAGTCCGTATGCGCGAAGGTCAAGGGGGGCGGGATTACGTTGCCGTCGCCGCGCCGCAAGGACGGGCTGCAGCTCAACTTGGCGGCGTATGCCAAGGAAATGGAGTCGACCCTTCCCGCATTGCGGGACGCGTTGCAAGACGTCGCGCGCGAGCAGAAAGAGGCGGACGCCACGTTGCGCGGCAAGAACGTGGCCGTGGCGGAGTACGACAAGGCTTTTTCCGGGGGGGCCAGCGTTTTGTCCGCGATCTTCTCGCTGGCGGGCATGGATGATCTCGCGGGAAAGGTTCGACCCTCACGTCGGAAGCCCGGGCGCACGGACGAACCGCTGGAAGGCGATCCTACGCCAGTTTGATCTTTCGTTCACGCAGTGCCTGGCCCGTTCTGCCGTGGCAGCA
Organism: Candidatus Latescibacterota bacterium; assembly: GCA_029547385.1. GTDB lineage: Bacteria > Latescibacterota > MWCZ01 > MWCZ01 > MWCZ01 > MWCZ01. The sequence continues at coordinate 1,296 of JAKPPK010000205.1, read as the reverse complement.
CGAGGGTTGCTTTCTGCCCAACGCCTTCTGCCGTGGCAGAACGTGTCGTGCATTCTGACCAACGCCTTCTGCCGTGGCAGAACGGGTGCTGCCTTCTGCCCAACGCCTTCTGCCGTGGAAGAACGGGTGCTGCATTCTTCCCAACGCGTCGTGACCGAGTTACCATGCGCTGCTTCAGATCCACCCCCCAACGGGCCCCTCAATCCAAAGGCAAGGGGACCGTGTGGTCGGGACCCGTCGACAGAAATTTTTTCCACAAGCCAGCTTGGATTAATAATGAGAGCAGGTCCGCCATGGTGGCGACCAGGAAGACGGATAGGAAGTGGCCCGCCGTCGCTAGTACTACTGCGGGAAATTACACCCAATCGACTCCGGCACTCACGTAAACTCAACACAATACACCCGACGATCGCATCCTACCGACTCGCAACCGACCAGGTGCCAGGGGATACAGAGGTCGAATCATGGGGTTGAGACGGTGACAACACGGGCAACGCGGAAGCCAGGTTGCAAGATATCGGGCAATGGCGAGACGAAGGGTGGCAAACGAGTTGGCGAAGTGTCGCTCAGGCCGCGCGTGGGAACGTACTATTGGCACTTTGCCTTCGTCCACAGGGGGGAAAAGCTTTCATTCGCTCGGAGACGATGAAAGCGTAGCAGCAGATGGCTACCGTGACATGGTGGTGCCAGCCTGGATACGATCTGCCCTCATAGTGGTCGAGCCCAAGCTCGCCCTTCATCTCCTGGTACACTCGTTCGGTTTTCCAGCGTTCTTTGACAGTTCGCACGATTTGCTTCTTGGGCATGCGTCGCGGCAGACTGGTCAGCACAAACTTCGTCGGCTTCGGTTCGCCTTTCGGCCACTCCATCATTAGCCACAGTTCTTCGCGCTCATCGATGGGGCTGCCGTCATCGGCAGCAACCTTGACACGACGAAAGCAAAAGCGGCTTGAGAGCATCTTTCCGTTCGTCCCCTCACGCCACGAGCAGCGACGGAATGCCTTGGCTCCGAGTTGCATTCCGAGCTGTTGGGCGCTGACGGCCTGGCCCTTGACCTGGTTATCAGCCCCGACCAACCAGACCTTGGTGGGAGCGCGGATTCCCACCGCAATGTCAAAGCCCAAAAGACGAGCACACCCTCGGAACGTCACCGAATCCCGACTTTGACACCAAAATTTATAAATCTGAGCAATTTTCACAACTTACGGGCGTACGATCGCCTTGTGCCACTACACTTTCCCTTTTGAGCAACCGGGGTGGAATGCACAGCCTAAGTCGCTGAAAGAGGATGGCTAC
>JAKPPK010000365.1 GCA_029547385.1 Candidatus Latescibacterota bacterium | reverse complement strand
TTGATCTGCTTTTCACGAGTGATTGCCGACGGCATGTCGGGAAACTCCTCGAAGTGAACAAGCCGGGTGATCTTGTACCGGCTCGTGAACCCGTGCATCAATCCATGCTTGTGTTCATACACGCGCTTGAAAAGATCGCTTGTCACACCCGTGTAAAGAACCTTGGAGGCGCTCGCCATGATGTACACACACGGGTTTTTCATGGTAGGTCATCTCTCACGAGATTCTTCGCTTCGCTCAGAATGACACTTCTTTGCCAGCGTTCGCCCCGAAATCAGCACCAAGCGTTGCTTACATGGCACGGCCGTCATTCCGAGTGGCGCGAACGCATTGAGCCGAAGCGAGGAATCCGTTTCCACTGCCCAGGCTTTGTTCCGCCTTTTTGCTCGCAACCTTTCTCTTCCGCGTCCCAACCGTCATTCTGAACGTCGTGAAGAATCTGTTCACGTCGCAGCCTCAAGACGAAATGGCTGAAGAACCCCTTCCTCCCGTCACCGTATGTCACCTCGCCATTCTGGGCAACAGGCGACTGCGAGAGCAGCGACGCCCCCGACTTCAGCTACCAAAGGTCGTCGGCATCCGCCTGTCATTCTGAACGAAGTGAAAAATCCGTTCCAACGTCTGCAGCTTACGTAGGTCATTCTGAGCGCCGTCCGCGCCGCGGGCGAAGCGAAGAATCTTTTCCGGTCGTTCTCTCCTACCCGTGGTACGGATACCGGATGTAATTCCCGACTCCGTGGCAGACCTCGCCCAGCGGTTTCCCGCCCAGCTCCAGTGCGAACGCAAAAGGCGTCTTGCCCGGCGCGTTCAGGCGCTTCTCACCCGGGAGTATGCCGAACTCGACTTCCGTTTCGCCCTGCGCGTGAATGTGCACATTCTGCACCGGCACCGCCGCAGTCCACCCGGCGGGCAGCGCGGCAGTGAGCGTGCCGGTGGCGGAGGTATCATCGTAGTTCCGTATGCGTACCGTCACCGAGAACAGCTTCCCCGGCTCGATATGCTGCTCGTACGGAAACACACGCGCCCAGTGGAAGTCCGCGCAACGGTTGACGTTCCGCTCGCCCACCAGCGCCTGGAACTTGGCCGGAATCTGCGCGACGTTCTCCC
>JAKPPK010000353.1 GCA_029547385.1 Candidatus Latescibacterota bacterium | reverse complement strand
CATCTGAAGTTCATGACAGATACTCTCGGACCAGATCATTCACAAGCGTGGGGTTGGCGCGCCCCTTCGTGGCCTTCATCACCTGACCGACAAAGAACCCCATAAGTTTGACTTCGCCGGCTCGAAAACGCTGGATTTCTCCCGGGAATCGGCCCATGACTTCCGCGACGATACCCACGAGGGCCGTCTTGTCCGATATCTGCGCCAATCCACGCTCTTCGACTATTTGCGTTGCCTGCTTTCCAGAATCCACCATCTCCGCGAACACATCCTTGGCAACGTTCTGGTTGATGGTACCAGATACCACCAGGGCAATCAGTTCGGCGAGACGCGGAGGGCTGACCGGAAAGACTGACACGTCCATCTTGCGTGCGTTTGTTTCCCGTAACACATCGCCCATGATCCAGTTTGCCGCCGTCCGTGGCTCTGCGCCCGATTTCACGACTCCTTCAAAATAATCGGCAAGTGCTCGTTCCGACGAAAGAAGATCCGCCGCATCCTGGTTGAGACCGAATTCGGATACGAACCGCTTCTTCCTCGCGTCCGGAAGCTCGGGAACATTCTTTCGAACCTGTGCCAGGAACTCTTCTGTGACGACCACGGGTACAAGGTCCGGCTCCGGAAAATACCGGTAATCGTGTGCTTCCTCTTTGGACCTCATCGGGGCGACGGTATCCGTCGGCGAATCGTACAACATAGTTTCCTGTTTTACTTTGCCGCCGGCGCTCAATATCTCGATGTGCCGTGCAATTTCCTGAGTGAGTGCTCGATGCGCGAATTTGAAGGAGTTGAGGTTTTTTATTTCCGTTTTCGTTCCAAAGGATCCCCGTGCTTCGTCCCAGATCGAGATATTTGCGTCCGCCCGCATATTGCCTTCTTCCATGTTGCACTCGGAGATTCCGAGGTAACGGGTGAGCTGACGCAGTTTTACCCAGTATGCGATTGCCTCGTCCGGCGAATTGAGGTACGCGGATGGATCGTACACGCAATCGGGGGAGCCCGGAGTGGGTTTGCTGATGATTTCGAGCAGGGGCGTACCACACCGGTTGACGTCAACCAGCGTGTCCTCCATGTGCGAATCCTCGCTGTGCAGCGATTTTCCGGCGTCTTCCTCTATCTGTATGCGATCGAGGCATATGCGCTTGGTAGTGCCGGAGACGTCAATCTCGACCGCGCCGCCATAGGCGAGACATTCGTGGAACTGGGAAATCTGGTATCCCTTTGGCAAGTCAGGGTAGAAGTAGTTTTTGCGCACGAAACGGCACCGTTCACTCACTCTGGAACCCAACGCACACGCAAGGCGCAACGCGTACTCAAGCACCTGTCGGTTGAACACGGGGAGGACACCCGGCATGCCGAGGCACACCGGACAGGAGTGTGTATTCGGTTCACCTCCGAACTCGTTGCTGCAGCCACAGAACACCTTTGTCTTCGTGGCCAGTTGAAGGTGTATTTCCAGCCCGATCACGACCCGGTAATTCGACATGCTCTTCGTCCATTCCTCGTCACAAGTTCAACCTGCCCCGCCGGGGCGCAGCATTTCCACTGCACGTGCGACGCGCAGCACGACAGGCTCTCCAAATTGTGGGCCCAGGACCTGCATTCCGAAGGGCAACCCAGAGCTATCTCTGCCGGCTGGAACGGATATCCCGGGAATTCCCGCCAGATTCGCGCTTACCGTGTAAATGTCCTCGAGATACATCTGCAGGGGGTCTGAGGTTTTCTCCCCGAGCTTGAATGCGGTGTCCGGCGTGGTGGGAGTAAGGATGGCGTCCACTTTCGCGAACGCGCTCGCAAAATCCTGTGAAATGAGGGTCCTGACCTTTTGCGCCTTGACGTAGAACTGATCATAGTACCCCGAGCTCAACGCGTACGTTCCGAGGAGAATTCTCCGTTTTACCTCGGCGCCAAATCCTTCGGAACGGGTCCGTCGGTACATCTCCCCGAGGTTTTTGACGTCCTTCGCGCGGAACCCGTACTTCACCCCATCGTACCGGGCGAGGTTGGCGGACGCTTCGGATGTTGCGATGAGGTAGTAGGTGCCAATTGCGTAAGGTGCATGGGGGAGCGAAATGTCGACGAGTTTCGCGCCTTCTCGCTCCATCTGGTGGATGACCTGCGTGAGCCCCGTCTTTATTTCGGGAGCGAGGCCTTCGCCAAAATACTCACGCGGTACGCCGAGACGAAGACCGCGGACCCCATCCTCCAACCCTTCGAGGTAATCTGGGACTGGATCCGGGGAGCAGGTCGAATCGTGCGCGTCCGCTCCCGCAATTACATTGAGGAGCATGGCAGCGTCGCGCACGGTCTGCGCCATAGGCCCGATCTGGTCAAGGGATGAGGCGAATGCGACAAGACCGAACCGTGATACGCGGCTGTACGTGGGTTTGAGACCCACTATGCCGCAGAAGCTGGCGGGCTGGCGAATAGATCCCCCGGTATCGCTGCCAAGAGCAAGAACACACATTCCTGCCGCAATTGCTGCGGCAGACCCTCCGCTGGACCCTCCGGGCACTCGTTCGAGGTCTATCGGGTTTCGCGTCACACCAAAACCGGAATTCTCCGTCGACGAGCCCATGGCGAACTCATCCAGATTCGTTTTCCCGACGAATACGGCATCCGCATCCCGCAGACGGGAAATCACCGTAGCATCGTAGGGTGCCACGAACGGTTCGAGGATTTTGGAGGCACACGTAGTGCGGCCATCGCGCACGCAGAGATTGTCCTTGATCCCGACGGGGATGCCCGCAAGAGGCCCCACCGGTTTTCCCTCGGCTATCTTGCGGTCTACCTGTTCAGCCTGTGACCTTGCGAGGTCCTCTGTGACCTGAAGAAATGCGTGAACGCGAGGTTCCTGCTCCCGAATGGTGGCGAGCACGGTATCCAGGACGTCGGTTGCCCGCACCGATCCTTCCAGGATCTGAGGAACAAGTGCCGCAGCGGTGAAATTCGGATTATTCAAAGGATTACGCCTGTGTTGAGGGCTCAGAACGTTGACTGACACACCACAGAAGCGGGATTACGATTGCCCGGAGCTGGAATCATCCTTAGGCTCGTCTTTCCGCTGTTTGCCGCCCGCCAGTTCCTCTTTGAACGACCGGATTCCCTGCCCGAGCGATTTGCCAAGTTCCGGGATGCGGCGGGCGCCGAAAACCAGCAGCACGACCACTATTATGATTACCCATTCCCAGCCGCCTATCATGGAGGACACCTTTCGCAACGGGGTGTTACAGGCGGTATTTCCACCAGTAGAACGCGGACATGAGTCCGAGAATGGTGAGCAGATTGATATTCAACGTGATGCCGAAAGAGATCGTCACCACGATCAAATTCAGGACCAGCACTCCGGAATCGTAGGTGAAGCTGTTGATCAGGACTCTGTGCACGACGCTGGCGGGACCCACAAAAAGGCTGAGGGCGGCGCTCAGAACCGTCGCACCCAGAAGCCCTATGAGCAGGCTTGCAAACAGGACACCAGTACTGCGGTAACGAGGCATCTATCTCCTGCTCCCCTCCTTGACCCGTTCCAGGGAAGGCTGCCCCGGAGCGACGGCCGGGTGTCGAACAAATGCATTTCCCAGCGCACGAACCAGCCCATACAGGACGTAGTACACCCCGAACGAAAAGAACGCCTCGGCGGGATACCATACTGCGATGACCAAAAAGGCGATCATCACGACAAGGCGCACGCGTTCAGATGTTGGTCCGTGCCAGGAAAAACGCGGCGTTTTGTCGTATCTGACGGTGCTGACCATCAGCAGAGCCATTCCGAACGCGAGGAAGGGGAGGACCCAGTCTATGCCGAGATCAATAATGAACTCGCTGCGGGAGAACACCACAAAGGACGCTACCATACCGGCACCGGCGGGAATCGGTACACCTTTGAAGGCCGCTTTGTCGAATCCTTTGAGCTGAGCGTTGAACCGTGCCAGCCTGAGCGCTCCGCAGGCAAGAAAGACGAACGCAACAGGAAAAGCGATCCCGGAAAAACCCGACGCGTTGAGCAGGATGAACTGGTAGATCAATAAGGCAGGCGCAAAACCGAAAGAGCACACATCCACTATGGAATCCAGTTCTACACCGAAGTGGCTCTGAGTTTTGAATATGCGGGATACCTTGCCGTCCAGACCGTCGAAAAGTCCCGCGGCAATGATCAACCACGCGGCAGTGACAAACGCCTCCTCTGTTCCTTCCATTGCTTTGATTGCTGCAAGCAGCCCACAAAACAGACTTCCGAGAGTCATGACGCTCGGAAGAGCCTGCGTAACGAGCGGCATCATGGAAGCACTCCTATCACAGTCTTGCCGCCGACGGCGCGCTGGCCGACCGCGACACGGATGCTCGCATCCGGAGGGAGAATGACGTCCACGCGGCTTCCGAAACGAATCAGTCCGCACCGGTCTCCCGCGCGCACCGTGTCACCGACTTTGAGTCGGCAAACGATTCTGCGCGCGATGAAGCCGGCTATCTGTTTGAAGGCAACGGTTCCCCGCTCGCCTTTGATGGCGATGTGCGTTTGCTCGTTATCCGCCGATGCTTTCTCGTTGAACGCCATCAGGTATTTCCCGGGGCGGTACACCATCGCGGTAACGGAACCGGAAATCGGATTTCGGTTCACGTGAACGTCCAGAACTGACAGGAAAATGCTTACCCGGATTGCATTGGTGCCCACATAAGGGTCGTCTTCTTGAACGATTTCCACGACCTTGCCGTCAGCCGGCGACAGCACCAGCCCTTCACCGGCGGGAGGTGTTCGGCGCGGGTCACGAAAAAAGAACAGCGAAAATGCTCCAAAAACCAGTGCCAGAATGCCGAGGATACGGAGCGGCTCCCACCTGAGGCCGTGCCATGCGGCGAGAAGCAATATCCCCGCACACACGCCGCCCAGGACGAAGGGAAGTCCTTCCTTAGCCACGGTCCCTCCTGTTTCTCGGGATCTCTTCCAGGACAAGTGTCACGGTGAGTTCACGGCCGTTTCTGATGATTCGGAGTTCCACGCGTTGCCCGACAACAGCGCCAAGGAATTCGTCCCGCACATCCCGGTCGCTGGCTATCGCTTTGCCGTTCACGGAAATGATCACATCTCCACGTTGCAGGCCTGCTTTTGCTCCGGGGCTGTTGGGTTCGACATTGGTGATGATTGCTCCCCGATCTGATTGGAGCCCGAGACTTTCGGCGATCCAGCGGTTCACGTCCTGAATGTGAATCCCGGTCCAGAAGTTGTGGCGGACTTCGCCGAATTGAACGATGTCGTCCAGCACCTGCCTCGCCTTCTGTATCGGGATGGCAAAGCCGACGCCTTCCGAACCTCCGCCCTGAGTGAAGATAAACGTATTGATGCCGATAACGTACCCTTCGCTGTTCACCAGCGGCCCGCCACTGTTTCCCGGGTTGATGGACGCATCACTCTGGATCATGTCCCGGTACGTACGTCCGCCGGCCGAAGAGGGACTGAAATCCCTGTTCAGGGCGCTGATCACACCCACGGTAACGGTGGGATGAGCGTCGCGGATCAGGAACCCGAACGGGTTGCCAATAGCGATCGCCCATTCGCCTATCATGAGGTCGTCGCTTCTCCCCAACGGTGCGGTGGGCAGATTCTGAGCGTCGATCTTCAGTACGGCGATATCAGCCTGTTCATCCGGTTCCCCGAAAATCTTCGCGTCGAAGGAGCGGCCATCCGGCAGATTCACCACGATCTGGGTGGCGCCCCGGATGACGTGTTCGTTCGTCAGAATCATGCCGTCCGGGGAGACTATGAAACCGCTACCCATACTTTGGACGCGGCGCACAAACTCCTGCCGAAGTTCCGGGAAAAAGAACTGCCACATCGGGTCATCCGCGAACGGAACAGCGCGTTCTCGGCGCAACTGCGTCACACTTATGGTGACAACCGCAGGAGCAACGATTTCGACTGCACGCACTATGGCATTCCGGCGGGAATTGCCGACGTCGCCGGTGGTGTCACCCACACCGGAAACGAGGCTGAACGCGGCCGGCGGCTCCGGAACGGACAAGCGCCCGCCCCAATGCCGTCCAGTTATGCGGTTCGCAATGAACAGCGCCACGACGCTGACGCCGATACCAAGCAAAACTCCGGTCCAGAACCGGGTGCGGCGGGGTTGATCCTGGTGCTCCCACTCACCGTACGAGTAATCCATAGGCTCAATATTCCACGGATTGAAGACACAGGCCGTGGGCTGGCGCGGTCGGCCCGGCACGCGCACGGTCCTGCGAAGAAATGATTGCGCCGATATCCTCCGGGCTCCGAACGCCGCGCCCGATTTCCACAAGCGTACCTACGATCGTTCGCACCATGTGCGTCACGAAGCGGTCGGAGGTAATGCGGAACACGATTTCAGTTGCCCTGCGTTCAATTTCCGTACGTTGGACATGCACAATCGCTGTCGTGTCCGGCGCGCTGGATGAGCACCAACAGGTCGCCGGGTATCGGCCTTCCAGCTTCTGCGCCGCGACACTCATCGAGCCGACATCAAGCCGGTACGGCACAAACCACTGGAACCTTCGCTCCAACGGGGATGGCACCAGCGCGATCCGGTACTCGTATGTCCGCGCCCGCGCGGAGAACCGGGCATGGAAGTCTCCCGGAACAACCGTTATTTCCCGGACAAGCAGGTCCGGCCCGGTCAGCGCTCTGACACCCGCGAGAATGCGCGCAAGAGGCGGGTACGCGTCAGGAACATCCGCGTGACCTACCTGTCCGCGCGCATGAACACCCGCATCTGTTCTCCCCGCCCCGATAACGCGAACGGGCGTTCTCAATATGGTCGACAGAGCAGTGTTGAGCTCGCCTTGAACGGTTCGCAACCCCGGTTGAACCTGCCAGCCCGCGAATTCAGTGCCTTCGTACTCCATGTCGAGGCGCAGGCGAGTACTCACGGTGCATAACGCTCCATGATGACCGCGCCCCCGAGCCAGATTGCCACGTACGCCAGGGCAATCACATCGACGCCTCGAAACCCGAGTCGGTGGTACGATGTCCTGACGGCTGACGGATCGTACCCTCGCGCCTGCATCGCTTCCGCAAGCACCTCGGCGCGCGCAAACGAGCGATCGAACAACGCCCCGAGAAGCGGAACAATCAGCGTAAGTTTCCTTTTCACGCCGCGGAAATCCGCACCCCGTGCGGCCTGCGCACGCAACACCGTCTGCGCTTCCGAAACCACAATGGGCGCGAAGCGCATTGCGAGTCCGATGGAGGTTGCCGCCGCATCAACCGGAACCTTCAGCCTCGCCAGAGGCGAGCCCAGCCGACGTAACCCCGCCACCGTCGCCAGGGGCTGTGTCGTCCAGCTGAAGAGCGAGACAACAGAAACCATGACGAGAAGACGCACACCGACGGAGATTCCGGTCTGCCAGCTGCCCGCGCCATTGATCAGGAGGTGGCTCGCCAGAATCATGCCGGCAAGATACACGAACGGCCGGAGATTTCTCGCGACAAACCGCGCCTTCAGGCCACTGATGCCGAACAGGACCGTTGCCAGCACGCAGTGCCACGCCGTTGCGGTGGCGCTGGTTCCCTGCAAAATGCCGATGCAAAGGAACAATGCAAGTCCGAGTTTCGTCCGGGGGTCGAGCCGGTGGATCGGACTTGTTCCCGCAACGTACCTGCCGATGTTCAGGTCGAAGTTCATGCGCCAGTTACCCGCGCAGGTGCAAATGTACCACGGGAAATCGCCAAGAAACAACCGCAGAATGGCGTTTCATCGTGTTCCCTGGCGGCGGTAGGTCCATGCGTCCGGGTAGCCTCGTTGCCGCAATGCATCGCGCTCGGCGTCAATTGCACTCCGCGTGGGACTCCGCCCGACGAACACTTTCCAGTACCCATCCATTTCCACCACTTCCACCGGAAGGCGGGTTACGGAACGAGCTTCAGCGGCAACCCGCCGTGCATTCTCCGGAGTCGATGACACGAAAATCTGAACGCTGTACACGCTTTCCCCAGTTGGGATAGTATTGTCACGTACCGAGGTTTCCACCACGCGTTGTTTGGTCCACGCACCGGAATACCCTGCCGAAATCAATTGATCCCTGAGCCGGTCCATCGGAGTCCGCGTTCCAGACCTGCCCGCGTATACCCGCCAGGCTCCCCCGGATTCCTGAACCACTTCAACCGGTTGCGAGGTGAGTGAGCGGACCTGTCGTGCGGCCGCTTCAGCGGCATCTCGCGAGGAAGAGCTCATCACCTGAACGGAATAAACTGCGGACTCCAGCTCGCTTGCGGGTTCGGCGTCCGGCCCATCGGTCGCCTCGGCAGGAGCCGGCGTTGCCGTGCGAGGGAGCTGGCCGCGTGGATCAGGCAGTTCCGGAGCAGTTGTAGTTGCCGTGGTATCGTTGTTCTGTGTATCACCCGCCGCAGGCACCGTTGCGGGCGGCGGCGCCGGGCATCCGAGCGCAACGAACGAGATTGCCACGATACACCCTGTCGCGAGCGACGAGATACGCATTGCTGCTCCACCTCCCGGTCGTGTCTTCAATCTGCCATCCTCATGCTGGTAATGGTGACGCCTCGATAGTAATGCTTCAGGATCTGCTCCGCCGGGTACCCTTTCCGCGCCATCCCGATTGCGCCCCACTGGCACATGCCCACTCCATGCCCGTTTCCGGCGCCGCTTATAACCACTCGCTGAAGCGAGCCGTGCGCGTCATATTCAGAAAAGATACGAATGTAGGTGCTTCTCAGTATCGGGTTGCCGTCCACAGGGCGCCTGAGCGCCCAGCGAATGCGGTCTTTGGAGACCCGCCAGTGACCCCGATTGGTCTCCACCTTGAGATATCGAACGCGCCCGCTCGAAGATCGTTCCGGCGCTTCGATTTTCCTTACGGTGCCGATCTTCCGCGGTGCGTTGGGTACCTCACGGAACAGGTTTTCAGACAGAATCGTGCGCAGAACACCCGGGGAATACTCTTCTGACCATCGGAAATGGCGACTCGTTTCGCAATGGAACCCGTGGGAGTCGCGGTCTGGCACGCCCTTCAGATACGGCAGCGGGTCAGCGTTCCAGACGTCTTCTATGCTGGCGGTGAACCCTCCGCACGTGCTGTGGAAAAACGCTTGTATGGGCTCGCCGCGGTACGTCACGATTTGCCCCCGGGTCTGTTCGATGGCACGCGTCGCGACAGTGTGTTCCCCTCGAACACCCATGTAAACCTGGTCGCGGACGTCGGCGTACAGGTCGAACCCCTGCGCCCGGCGACGCCCCCGGTTTGCTACCGTGTATGTTCTGGCCGCAATCGCCTGTGCCTTGACGGCCTCGATCTCGCGGGTGCTGAGGCGCCCGATCTCTGCGGGAACCACGCCGGCGAGGTACTCTTCGAGACCCACGATATTCACCACACGCAACGCACCCTCGACCGCGGAAACCTCCAACTGGCCACGGTACGGTACGCCGTTGCAGCTCAGGGGAGTGGATGCAAAACAGGTAACACGCTTGTGGGGTGTCCTCGCGCCGTTCACGGCAATATGGCCGCGAGAGGGAGACAGCGCAAACGATGGAGCCAATCGCACGGTTTCGCCGGCGACGAGACGCAGCCCCTGATCGGCTTCGATTCGGACGCTTCCTGTCGCCTCCGCAAGGCCGATGCGAACCGGAAGTTCCCCCGGACGGGGAGCCAAACGAGAGGTAGGCGCATAACGGGGAGGGGCGGGGCAGCCGACAAAAAGGAACGCGGCGAGTGCACTCGCGATGAAGCCGAAGCGTTCGCGCATCAGCCCCGATCTTCTCCGGCGGAACGGGCTGGCAGTGACGGCCTCATGGCGTGTCCGGGCGAGTGTCGGATGATTCAATCTGTCAACGCGAGGCTTAGCGCCGTAGTAAGTTTCAGGACATCCTTGTTGGCTTTGCGCAGACGACCTGAAAGAACGACCGCAATACTTCTCAGCAATTTGGTACCCATCACCGGGTCTTCCTCAACCAGTCGGTTGAAGCTGCTCCGGTCGATGACGAAAACCTGGCAGTCCGTCAGTGCGGTGATCGTGGCTGACCGTTCAGCGTCTTCGAGCAACGACATTTCCCCAAAACAAGGGCGGGCTGTTCCTTCAAGGCGTATCAGCGTCTTGTCCTTCTCGGCGATGGCAGCGTTCCCAAGTCGCAACACCAGTACCTGGGAAACCTCCACGGTCCCCTCGAACAGGACGTACATGGTGTCGCCGACTTCGCCTTCCCGGATGATGGTGTCTCCGGCTTTGATTGTCTTGCTTTCGCCAGCATCCCAGAGCTTCTTCAGCTGGGAATCGGTCAATCCCTTGAGCAGGGAAGCTGTTTTCAGAGTCTCGTATCCCGGCATCAGGTACTCCCCCGATCGGAAATGGGCCTGGTCATGTTTCTGTGACGGGAATCACGCGCGGCGAAATAATGATAGCCGCATCGTCGGGGCCTATTACGCGGTCGTCTGGAGGATTGACCACAACCTCTGTTCTGCCTTTGCCTTGTGCCACCAGTTCTTTTCCGGCGGCAGAAAAAGTTGAACGGATGAACCGGTCTATGGACGAAAAATCGTCCTGGAGCATTTCATCCAGGTTCAGCACTTTCTGTTCAACGATTATCCCTATCAGCATGGCCTCTCGGCGTCGAAACCACTCACTCAGCTCTTTGGAAGTCTTGCCTCGGAACGATTCGGGGATCGGGTTCCGGATCATGTCGTTCCGGACTTCCACGGTCAAGAGTTCGCGCAGCGCAACATCCAACCCCGGTGACACAGTACATGCTCCCAGCAGATAACCGGAGAACTCGCCGCTGACGATAACGTCATCAACGTTCGCCCGGCGGAGGTGCGCTTCGTTTTCCGGATCGAGCGCCTCGGCGGTCAATTTGATATCGTGATTTAGCGCCTTGATTGCCAGTGCCGCCTGAAGTGTGCGGTTATCGGCGCGCGAACGATCCTGAGTGTCGTCGCCCGCCTGGATGATCGCGGCGACCGCATCTTCGATGTTCGCCCTCCGCAGAACGCTTTCCTGAGTGAAGTCCCCGTGCACATGTTGAATATCCAGGTGCGAGTAGCGGTAGAGGATTTCGTTCATCGCTTCTTCGGTCAGCGAGTTGACCAGCACGATCGGTTGTTTTCTGGTAATCCCCGCGCGGGTGAGGTACCGGATGATCGTGTCGAGGTGACGTCCAGTGCCGCACACGACCACATGGTTCGTAGCCTTGACCTTTTCCAATCCCCGCCCCTCCTTGATCCTTTTCGCCGTGAAAACCGAAGCGAGCGTCGCGGTAAACACGGATATGGTAACCATTCCTACGAGAATGAAGACCGAAGTCAGCAGGCGCCCTGCCGTTGTCTGCGGGGCAAGGTCCCCGTACCCCACAGTCGCAAGGGTAACAACAGCCCAGTAAAGCGCATTGATGGGGCTGCCGAAGTTCGCTCGCTGGTTTTCGGCGCCGAACAGGACCTCCACGAGGCCAACTACCAGCGCACCGACCGCCAGCAGGAGAAACACCATGCCTGCCAGTCGCGGGATGTTTTCCTTCCACACCTCCCGCTTCAGCGATACGACACCTGCCGCGAGAGACTGGAACGGCTTTGCGACCGCCGCGATCACCGTTCGGGCGGATGCCGGCTCGGGCGCGGAACCGGAGGGGCCCGGTGACACGGTCCGGATGCGCGGTGTGCCGCTTGAGCCAGAACCCTTGCGGCCGTGGCGGCGTGAGAAAAACGCCGCGCCGACGAAAGCCAGGACTACAACGCCTCCCGCGGACCCGGCAAGCGAGAACATTGTCGGAAAAATCCTCCCAACCAAGGTCTGCGGAGCAGTTTGGTGGCCGCCACCCGTTGATGCGAAGCCAGCTCCCCTTGGAGGGACTGCTGCTGTGTGGTTGCGTGGCGCATGTACCTCGGAAGCAGCGCTTGCCACGCCGAGGAACAGACAGCCGCTGCAGAAGACCAGCAACAACCCCCAACGCCGGAATTGCCGGGGTTTCCCGAATACGGTCTGGATGAAGCGCGTTCGTGCCATTTGGGCTCCGCGAGGAATCAGCGTGACCAACAGACGATCCCAGATTACACGCGCCGGCCAGATTATGCGGTGACAAGCTCCGCAACCCGCGTGTCACATACGTCGAGAACGGCCGTCCGTTCCTCATTGCTTCGCGGTGTCCAGTCGCCCAGCACATCCGAACGATCAGGCACCCGGGAGCGCACCACCAGTGTGTCTTCGGTCGCCTCCAACACGTAGAGACCGACGCACGAAGGTACCAATGCCGTTCGCCCTGGAGGAACGATGACGTCACCGTGGTCCCACGAAATCCTCAGACTTCCGTTCATCGCCACGAGAATATCCGGACTGCCAGAACGCGTGGTACACGGAACCGACCGGAACTGAGAGAACGATTCCGTGAGGAAGAATAGAGTGACTCCGAGCAACGACCAAACGCCCCAGTCCTCCGTTCGTTGAACCGGTTGCGTAACTGCGCGTCCTTCGTCCGAGAAATCAATCACTTCGATCGCCCGGTCCAGATGAAGCGGCCGCGTTTTTCCGTCCGGTCCAACGCGTCCCCAATCGTGCAGTCGGTAGGTAATATCCGACGTCTGCTGGATTTCCAGCGCCACAATACCGGCTCCCATGGCGTGAACGCGGCCTGCCGGAACAAGAACGACATCACCGGCGCGGACACAGTGATGCTGCAGGAGTGGTTCGAGGCTGCCGGACTGCGCGGCCTCGAGGAACTCCGCACGCGTGGTTCCAGGCCGCAGACCGGCTATCACCTCGGCGTTTCCGCGAGCTTCGACGATGAACCACATCTCGGTTTTCCCGATAGACCCGTTTTCGTGTTCCGCGGCGAACTGGTCGCCGGGGTGCACCTGAACACTCAGCACCCGCTCGGCGTCGAGGAATTTCACCAGCAGGGGAAATCCGCGACCGCCGCAGATGGAAGAGCCACTCTGCTCGCCGAACATGTCCGCGGCGAATTCCTGGCAAAGCTCCCGCAGAGAACGGCCGGCGAATGGACCGGATTCCACACGGGAAATCGCACCGTCAACGTCGGAAAGCTCCCACGATTCCGCGGTCGGCACTTCTGGTGGAAGAACGCGGCCGAACAGGCGCTCGAAATTCCGGTTCCCCCAGACATACGATCGGTATATCGGTTCGAAAAGGAGCGGTCCGAGTTTCATTCGTTCTGCGGTTCCGCCGGCGGAGGTGTTTCCGGTTCGTCGTGCGTCGCTGTTTCCTTTTCCGGTTTCGTTTCGGTTTTGTCCTGAGTTGACGGTGGTTCTCCAACCGGTTTGTTCGCTTCTTCCACATAATTCATGCGCAACATGTGGAGGATCTCACGCAAAAAGCGGAGCTCCTGATCAGAAAGGTTGCCCCGGGTTTTGCGTTCGATCATTGCGAGCGTGTCGATTGCCCAGCGTGCCTGGGGGAGGTTCGCCTTCGTTTCTTTCGTAGCCGGGTCGGCGATTTTTCCCAAAGCCATCCAGGCAGTCTGCTGGTAGAGCTCCACCATTGCCATGAACGCAAACGTGTCTTGCTGCTCCTGGGTAAGCTTTGCATCCTTTTCGGCCATACCTGAACTCCTCAGCGTATCGTTACAGAATTCCCCATTTGTCATACGCTTCGCGCGTTGACATGCCTGATTGCAGCGCGTTGAAAACGGTTCGTTCCCCTCGGACCTTTTCCAGCGCGCCGCGCGCGGTTTCGTCTATGGACCCGGCGGGCACTACGACCACGCCGTCCAGATCTGCGAAAATCATGTCTCCCGGGTGTATCGCTACACCACCGATTTCGATCGGAATATCCCTTGCAACGGCTTCGCAGCGGCCTTTGGAGTCCGCCGGACTCATCCCGCGGGCATACACGGGGAACCGCAATTCCGAAATTTGCCGAAGGTCGCGACAAAAGCCGTCCACCACCGCGCCCACGGCGCCGCGCTTCGCCGCGGCAGTGCTCAAAAGCTCGCCCCAGAACGCCGCTTCGCGCTCTCCACATTGCGCCACGATGACGTCGCCTTCGCGCAGGTCGTCCACGAGGGCAAACTCGACTTCGTAGGGATGTGGAGACGCCGACACCACATCCCGGACGAGGATGGTGCGCGCTATCCCGACCACTGCCTCGCTATTTCCGAGTGGGCGGATGCGCGAGGGCAGAATCTGGTTCTGCAGACCGAGGCTGTCAAGAACGTCCGCGACCACCGCGGTGTACGCCTCGGTTTTGAGCGTCTGGAGCAACTCGTTTTGTATCATGTTCCCTCACAGGCAGGGGGACTGCGCTTCACGCCGCAGTATTTCCCGCACGGCATCGTGGGCAACCGCCCGGAAACAACCCCAGTCTACCCATTCGGCGGGTAGCGCACGCAGTTCAGACGCTACAGCACCAAGGTGCGAAATCGGAACGGTTTTCCATCCCGATATGCGTTCTGATTCGTCGGCCGAAGTTGGCGTCTTTTCGACCGGGGCTACTTGATATAGATAACTTACGAACGGGTAGGCAGTTCCACTCGCTTCCACGTAGGTGATTTTCCCGAGGCGCAGTATCCTGCATGAACCCGCGCAGCCCACTTCCTCCCGCAGCTCGCGGCGGGCCGCCCCGTCCGGGTGTTCTTCCGGTTTTATGCCCCCGGTGGGCAACCGGTAACAGCCAGCGGGGTAGAAGTCCTTCGTGTGCAACCAGACGGATTGCTGCGAAGTCAGAATCGTCAGTACACACTCCCCGTGCGGCTTGAGCAGGTGGGTGACCTCACCGACACGAGGCGGCGGCATGTCGGCACGTACGTGCCAACGCCATTCCGCGTCGTGTGAAAGTACCATCGCTTTCGAATGTCCCATGGAAGAGACCTTTGCCATCCTGGTTTCATTGTATTGGGGGCGCCTGAAGGCCGGAGGTTGTTGTCTCAGGGGTTCGTACCTCCGGGGGGCGCGCTCCCCATCTGGGCGCGTACCCCGAACTGGTGCACAAGGCGTCCACCCTGATGCGCTGCATCAACAACAACGAGCGAACACACGCAGTACACCACCAGGAACACGATGCAGAACACGCGCATCGGGCGTCGAACGGTGTTCTCTTTCCTCAAATAGTCTACCGCGACGCGGATGGCGAATACCGCGAGCAGCACGGTGAAAATTACCGCCGTTGCCTCTGCGGATTCCTCATGCTGCTCGATGACCGAGGCGGCCTGCGGCGCAGTGATTCGCGCGATGGTTGCCGCGTGTTCCCCCGTCCATACGGCCACCCAGGCGGCAAGTACACCCAGTGCCATGAGAACCAGAACACAACTGCGCAACTGAGGCCTGTCGTTTTTGGAGATTGCCCCCATCAACAGGAAGAGCGGCGCAACGAGCAACAGCGCGACCGGAAAATGTACGACAAGCGGATGCAAGGCGCCTGGATCGGACGGAACGTTCGGTAGCACGGATCTTCCTCCTGGTTCAGTTCCCCGCGATTTCAGGAAACGGACCTACCTTTTGCCCGGTGACGTGGTTTCTGCATGCCGCCCCCGATTACTCGCGGGGAACAGCCATCACCTCGATGCCGGGGGGCAACGCAACGGCGAAGGTATTGGGTCGCATCACCGGCGACACGTTGATGCGCGTAAATTCAGCGCTCATGGTCGTTTCTCCCAACCGGACTGAGAATGATTTCGGCACGCGGATGCCGTTCGCCGCGCCGAACGTCCGGGTCCAGAACATCGTATTCTCTACGGACCGGAACTCCTCCGCCTCCAGACGGCGCGCACGTGCCGAGAGGCGCCAGATGCGCGTTCCTGCGGCAGTGCGAGAGGCAAGGACGTACTGGCTGCACTCCGTGCTGATTATCGCATCCTGTCCGAGCCGTTCGGCATCAACCGGCTTCAGGAGATGCAGGAGCATGGACGGGTAGACCACTACGGACCCGAACAGCAAGCCGCTTCCGTCTGCCAGTTCCAGTGCCTGCCGTTGCTGGGGGAGATATGCGATTCCTTTCCCTCCCGCAAGCGCGATTTCGGCAAAGGTGGTGCCAAATCCTCCCTGCAGAACAACTTTCACCGATTCGGGATAGCTGTAGAACACGACGGCTGATCCGCTGTAATTCCCTTCGGGTGATGTCACACGCAGCGTTCCGTACGCCTGTATGGCGTGTGCGCCCGGAACAGACAGAACTTCCGCAATGAGTTCGCCTGCCGGAGGGGGCGGGGTTTTCACGCATGTGGGTGCGCACCCGAAAAACACCGCGCCCAGGAAAACAAATGCGAACGGAGCAATTCTATCTAACCACATTGACGTGAATTCCTGCCCAGACCAGGGATTTCGAGAGTTCGCTTCTAGGAACGATTCCCGCCGTCGGCAGCAGGGTAACCCCTCGGATTTTGCGTTCAAGCAACGCGGAAAACGAGAAATACTCAGCGCTCACACGATTGCCCGCTCCCGCAAAACGAAATGCAACCTCCGGGGTGAACGTCGTTGCCGGTAACCATGTCATGCGAACGGTGTAAGGGGCGTTCACCGTAAAAAGGACCCCGTTCCGCTGCGCAAAGTCGTACGTCACCGTAAGGCTGGGGCGGTACGGCGGCTTGAACCATGTCAGGGTCGGACCTATTTCGAGGGAATGTGAGCGCAGCGAATCAGACGGCGGGCGGCTCCAATCCCAGTGCACAACTCCGCCCATCCATCCCCAGCCAGCGGTCGGCACCCCGGCCCGGAAGTCGAGCACCAGATCGTCGAGGGCCGGGTCGGCGGGCGCAACCGAAGCCCAGGAAGTGAAAAGACCACGCTCCTGAAACGCGTTGAACCAGAACGCGGGTTGCAGCGACAATCCGTTGCGTTTATCGCCTCGAACCACGTGTGCCGTAACAACGTTGATTCCGGCGCCCGGCGCCCAGTCGGAGGCCCTCGCAGACAGAACAGCCGACAGGACGGCCAGGAGTCCTCCGAGAACTCGTACCATTGCAGTTCCTTGTGATTCTTCTGCGACCTTGCGACCGGGCGTGAAACGCTGAACACAAAAATAGGCGTCTCCCAGACGGGCACACAACACCGGGCCGGAGAGCGGACGGATTCAAGTATTAAATGAACGAGTGCGGCCGATTTTTCTCTCTTTTGATTCGGGCAGAACTTCGGTGCGGCGATCCTCTGTCAATGCGCAAAATAACGTCATTGCCGCTGTTTGCCCACGTATTAAAAGTTTACGAAATATGCGGCGCACTTTTGCGGCCGGATCAATCTGAAAAAAAACCTTGACACCGCGGTGGGGATTGGGTATATCATTCACCATGAGGACGAAAAGAGGAGATCCGGAAACGAACGCAACGGCGGCGCGAGGGCACTGATCGCGAGACTGCGTGTCAAGGGCTTGAGGGGCCCGTCGGCGAGGTGGACACGGCTTTCTTGACCAGCATTCGTCGCCATTGTGGACAGCCTATTGTTCCGGAATGCTCAACTTCCCCTTTCCGCCGTCTCTGAATCTGAACGCGGTGCGATACGTTTGCGTTTCCGCAACGAGGCTTCTCGATTCGAGCACGCGGAACTCGTTGCGCGGGAGTGTTACAGGAGGGAGCATGGTGCACGCCATCCGACGTTTGGCAGATGTCTCGGCGGTTTTCTCGCTGATGTTGATGGGGTTCCTTGCGGTGCCGGGCGTGCGCGCGGGAACTACAGGGAAAATCGCGGGACGTGTGACTGACCAGAACGGTGCTGGACTTCCAGGGGTCGCAGTGACGCTGGAGGGCACCCGGCTCGGCGCGACGACCGACCCCGACGGGCGTTACATGATTCTCCAGGTTCCGCCCGGAGTGCACAACGTTACTGCGAACCTCATTGGTTACCGGCGGTCCAGCATCACGTCGGTCAGTGTGAGCGCCGACCGAACGACCGATGTGAACTTCCGTCTGACCGAGGCTACCATAGAGGTGGGCGCAATCGTGGTTCGCGCCGAGCGCCCCCCTATCGAAGTAGACGTCACGTCTTCGCAGACGGTTGTGAATGCCGCACGGATTTCGGAAGCGCCTGTATCGCGAATGCTGGATTTCCTTAACTACGAACCGGGCGTGAGCGTTACGCGCGGAACGGAACTGGAGATTCGCGGAGGAGGCCCGTCGGAAATCCGTTTTCAGGTTGACGGTCTGGACCGTACGGACGGCCTGACCAGCAAGCCCTACACCCAGTTGAACCAGGTTCTTGTCAGCGAGGTCACGCTTCTCACCGGCGGATTCAACGCGGAATACGGAAACGTCCGGTCCGGTATGGTGAACGTGGTCAACAAGGACGGCACGGAACGCCGGAGCGCGGCAGTTGCATTGCCGTGGGTGTCTGGTGTGTACAATATGGCCCCGGCGAGGAAGAAGCATTTCGGTCCCGGAGGGTACGATTCGGATCAATATGATTACTGGCTCATGAGCAGCGATTCACCGTTTGCCGATTCCGCTCTGGCAGGCCCGCTGTACTGGCCCTTGCTCTATGAAGAGACGCGCACGGCACCGGAATTCACCGATCCGACCAATCCGAAGTACGTGAACCCGCGCACAAGCGCGTTCCGCGTATTCGATGGCTGGAAGCAACGCGCGACGGTTGTGAATGCCGCGCGCGGCTGGTTCGGTAAACGAGACTGGACTCCCGCCGAGGTCCGAGAGGCCTGGGAATGGGAAGCCAACATGAACGAACAGGTGTGGAAGTACAGCAACAATCCTGATTACAACCTGGATCTGGCGGCGGGGTGGGCGCTTCCGAAAAGGATGGGTGGCGTTGTTGTTGGCTACTCCCGCACGTACGAGATGACGGTGG
Source organism: Candidatus Latescibacterota bacterium (assembly GCA_029547385.1). Lineage (GTDB taxonomy): Bacteria > Latescibacterota > MWCZ01 > MWCZ01 > MWCZ01 > MWCZ01. The sequence continues at coordinate 4,085 of JAKPPK010000353.1, read as the reverse complement.
TTCCCGCGCTGAGGCCCTACAACGAGGACCAGACATTTGAAGCGAAATTCACGCTCACGCCATTGGACAAAATCAAAATTCAGTTCAGTTACATGACCGGTCGGAACGAGGGAACTGCTGCCGGTTCTACCGGTGGAGCGGCATCGAACCCTGAGCTGGCGGCAAGCGGAGCCAGCGTAACCGGAAACGATCCGGTGATGTTGAGGGCGAGCGGCGATCTGCTCAATGGTCTGACCGGCACAAGCGACAACACCAAGTTCAACCTCTCGTACAACTCGCTTCTCAATGGCGAATACTCCCAGTACGGCGGGACCTTCACCTACACGTTCAGCCCCAAGACATTCCTCAGTGCCTCGCTGGGCCGATCTTCGTCGAAATGGGAAGTGAACCGTGATCTTCCGCGCGCGGACTTCAGTGACTTTGCTCCGGGGGGGCGCTATCAGCCACCCAACACGTGGAGCGGCCAGGGCTGGATGGGCTTCGCATTCGGTTGGACTGACACGAACGGGGTGGGCGGCCCGGATAAACCCAGCAGCCTGGCCGATGCCCTGAATCCCAATCGTCTGGCGCCAGTAAGCCCGTTCGGCATTCCCTACCTGTACTACCAGGTCCCTTCGGAAGCGAAGTTCATCTATCGGGAAATCGGAGGTGACACCACGACAGTGGGCCGGGTCGTGTCGCCTCAAGGGTATGTGATGAGCGCGTACAAGGACCTGAGTGGAGTGTACGGAATAGGCGGCGGCGGCCACGTGCGGCTGACCGGGCGCTCAAACCAGATAGTGTTCCGGAGCGATTTCACGCATGCGATGGGTTCTCACACGCTGAAAACGGGCGTCGAGTTTATCCGTGGTGACCTTGAATACCACATGATTCAGAACAGCGCTCTGACCACGAACACAGAGTGGCGGGATTACGGCGGCAACTACCCGGCAGTTAATCCGAGCATCTTGGGCGTGTATCTGCAGGACAAGTTCGAAACGAACGGGATGATCGCCAACGGAGGTATTCGGATCGAACGGTTCGATGCCGGGCAGAACGCATATTTCTACAACGACATGTTCGATAACGACCTCTTCGTGAACCACGGAACCCGCTATTTCAAAGACCTCTCCGTAGCCCTCGGGTGGGACACGCTCGCGTACGGGCCGGTTCCGGTGAACAACGTTTCCGACTATTTCAAGGTGAAGGAGAAACTTGGCGTCGCCCCGGAGCCCTGGGACGTTGTGCGCATTTTTCCGCAATCGGATAACATCGTTCACTGGCGGATTGCGCCGCGCTTCGGCATATCTCACCCGGTTAGCTACCGCACGAAGTTCTTCTTCAACTACGGCATCTTCTACTCGATGCAGAAAGCGGCCGTGATGTACGGCCACTCCGACCACGACGGCCGAGCGGCATTCAACGGCTGGGTCGCCGACATGTTCAACCCCAACCTGCGACCCGCGAAGACCACGATGTACGAAGTCGGCGTGGAACACGTCTTCCCGCTGGGGCTGGTGATGACGGTCCGTGGGTACGCCAAGTACAACGTGGACCAGGTGACGCGTATTTCCGTCACCAACACACTGCGATCGGATTTTCGCGGGTATTCAATCTTCAGGAATGCCAACTACGAAGACATTCAGGGCGCGGAAATCAAGATTTCCCGAAGCAGCGGGCGGTTTGTCAACGGTTGGCTTACGTACCAGAAAACCAGTTCAAGGAGCGGCATGGTCGGCCTCACCGTTGTGGATCTGAATACCGTCAACATCCAGCCGTTTGAATCCTTCGCGTCGACTTCAGACCCGAAAGGGTATTTCCAGGGAATGCTTCGCGTGGGAACGCCGATGGACTGGGGCAACATCCGCGGCGGGTGGGCGGTTAGTGTCGTTCAGTCGTACGCCTCCGGGGGCGAGGTAATCTACAACCCCGAAGCGTTGCCACGTCGGGAGATTCCGGACGAAAACATCCTTCCGTCGGCAAGCAGCTACAACACGGACCTGAAGCTGAGCAAGGCGTTCCAGCTTGGCCGCGGCAGATCATTGTCCGCGTACCTCGACATCGGGAACGTGTTCAACATTAAACGCCTCAATGGCGGAGGGATCCAGAACTACATCGACTATCTCGGCTACATTTACGGACAGCGTCTGCAGGGGAATGACATGAAGGTCGGCGATGAGTCCACCTTTGCGATGTTCACGCGCCCCTGGAAGGACAAGGACGGCAACTGGAAGCGCCCGACGAGCGCGCAGACCGAATGGATGCATCATCTCTACCCGCGCTCGTACCGGGTGGGCGTTCGTTTCGATTTGTAATGCTTCTCATGGGCACGTTGGATGTCTCGACGATTGAAAGGAGGTGTGCTGGTAGCGGGAGCACGTGGTTTTCATGCAACTCCACGTCTGTGGAATTGCGCTGGTTGAGGGTTCCTCACTCGTGAGGAGAAAAGGAGTTTCAGGAATGAACTGGCGAAAAGGAGTCCTGTTCGCCGGAGTGCTCGGGATGGTTGCGGTTCCGGCCGTGTTCGCGAATGGCCTGCAGGCGCAATTCCATCTCGGCAGATTCTGGACGAACCCGGAAAACGAGCCCGCGGAAAGCTCACTCATGTGCTACCCGGGCGGCGTTCCGCGAAACGAGTGGAGCGATGGCTCGGGGCAGCAACTGAAGCGGTCGTGGCTTACGCACACTCGCAAGCACGGCGGTTCCATGCTCACGATCGACTGGACGAACGAACTCGGCACGCTGTATGCGGATGCGTACAGCTACATGTACCGCGGCAACGACACGTCATCACCACCGCGCTACCGCCTCGACAAACCCGACGCGTTCAACTATCTGTACGCGGTATCCATTCAAGAGTATATGCGGTTCCCGCGGCCGAAGCTGATTCTGGTGGTCAAGTCAGCGACGTCGGCAACGGGCGACACGCTGATTGATTTCATCTTCTTCCCCGGAAGCGCCGGGCTGGACCAGTTCAAGTATCCGGCGAGCGGCGGGAAAGGCCCACGTCCTGATGTGATCGTCGATCCGAATCTCGTCACGGAATTGAAGATCAACACCGTATGGCGGTACATCATGGGTGTCGAAAGCATTCGTGACGTCTACGGGTATGGCCAGACGAGCCCGCACCAGGACTACGTCTTCACCGACTACAAACTGGTAAACAATGGTATCAGCGGCCGTACGGCGAACGATCACCCCCCATCCGACGGTGCAACCATCCAGAACCAGGTCATCAACAAGATGCTCTGGTGGCACACACGGCATCTGAAGGACGAGATGGCCAGCGTTGCCAACCAGCAGTGCGGCGACCAGGAAATGATGTATGTCGAACCGTTCGGCGCGGGCAACCATAGCATTATGATGGCGTGGGACGTTGACCTCGACGACCCGACTTCACCCGGACCCGACTGGGGTGACCCGATCGAGACCGCGTTCTTTGAAGGCCACATGGCCGGTAACGCGTACATCGTGAATGGTCCGGTGTTCGCGAGCGCGGGGCCCGGCGCCAATTACGGCGTTGACGACCCGGCACAGCCCGCGTTCCGCACCGTCTGGCAGGAATACGGGTTTGACTTCGGCAAGACCTACTCCCCGGCAGATCCGGCGCAGGCCAGGGAAATGATTGCCGACGGTTCTCTCCAGATGGACTTGAACGTCGGTTTCCGGGACGATCCTCGCTTCGTCAATTACGTTGGCGGCGCGAACATTGCCTCCGCAATCTGGGGTTATGGCAAATTGGCGGGGCCGCTGAACCTCGCGAATGTGCGTTCTCAGGGGTATGACATGCCGTGGCTCGATTCCCTGCGGTTTGTCGAAGTGATGGGTGCGGGTGGTATTGACGTTGAAGAAGCGCGGCGCATTGGTAACGCGTGGATCGCAAACAAGGCCGCAAACCCGGGAAACCCGGCGAGCTGGATGTCGGCCGCGGATATCGCGCTCGTGCAGACGGGACGCGATACGGCGATGAAAGCCTGCGCGCTTTCGTACTGGAACTTTCACGGCCACATGCCCGCCAACGTGACTCCGGCTGACCTGGCGAAGTGGGGGTTGACGGGGTTTGTTACGTCGAAGCCGGCGCAATACGGGCCGTTCGACGCTCCGGA
>JAKPPK010000340.1 GCA_029547385.1 Candidatus Latescibacterota bacterium | reverse complement strand
CGCCGGCAAGAGCATTCTCGCCCTCTCCGGCCAGACGCCCGGCGGAACACTGAAGACGTACATCGTCTGGATTGAGTCGCAGTCAGGGGTTCCGGGCGTGGCGAAAATCGACTCATCCAGCATACCGGGTATCGTGTTCGGGCAGGTGGACTGGGCGGATTACAATCGGGATGGTCTGCTGGACCTCGCCATCAGCGGGCGAACGGTGAGCGCGACGGATACCCTCGCCCAAGACATCACGATGGTGTACCGCCAGTACTCCGACGGATCGTTCCGCCCGGAGGCGGCCTTCCCCACCGGGTACGGGATGGACTCCACGATTGTGCGGTGGGTGGATTATGACAACGACGGAGACATGGATCTTTTCGTCAGCGGCCGAAAACGAATCCTTTCGCTGAACCCGTCCACAGGTAAGAAAGAAGTGACGGGGGAAAGCCGTCTACATGTATTTCGTAATGACTCTCCTACGCCGCAGGTGACCGTATTCGTGCGAGATACCGGCGTGCGCAGCCGGGTGGACCAGATCATTCCGGTGCACGACGGTGATGCCGACTGGGCCGACATAGACGGAAACGGCACGCCCGATCTCGCAATCACGGGAAAAAGCGCCACGTTCCTTCAGGGGAATCGCGTGGCAACGGAAATCGTGACCGAGGTCTACCTCAACAACCCGGCAGGCGTGTTCACGCGGAATGTGCTGACTTCCCTTCCCCCGCGGTACGGAGGCGGCATCGCGTGGGGCGACATGAATGAGGACGGGCTGCTGGATATCGCCCTCTCCGGGTACGCGAAACCGGCCGATGGCGGCGCTCTGACGCTGGAAGTGTGGCTCCACCTCGGCGAAGGGTCCTTCCGCAAACAGGCAATTCAGCTCGATCAGCGCGATGCGGTGGCGGGCCGACTCGTGTGGAGGGACGTGGACAATGACGGCCGCTTTGATCTCGTCGCGATGGGCGACTCCAGCGCCACCGTGAGCGGCATTCGGCTGTACCGGAACAACCCTGATCTCACGCTTTCCCGTCTGTCCACCTCGTTGCCGGCGCTTGGGGACGGCGCGTTCTCTCTCGGACATCTGGACACTGACGGCACGGTTGATCTCATCGCGAGCGGGCGTCTCACCCCGGCAGGGGCGAGCCAGACCACTGCCTGGAGCCTTTCCGGCGTGCCGGCGAACGCTCTCCCGACCACACCCTCCCTTTCGCCGCGGGAAAATCGCCCGCTGGTGGCGGCTGACCGGGTTTACTTCACCTGGGGCCAGTCGTCGGACGATGCAAACGGGAAGACGGTGTCGTACGAGATTCTGCTTCTGCAGGGCGTAGGGACCGAAACCCGGGTCCTGACCGCGCCGGCGGCCTTTGGTCCGGCACCGCACGGCAGGAAGCTCACGTACACCCTCCTGCGCTCGTTGCCGCCCGGCTCGGCGATGCCGCTGTACGTTCGAGCGCGGGATGCTGCGGGCAATACCTCTCCGTGGAGCGCGCCCATCACGGTGTACGTGCAGGATTTCGTGAACTCGCTGGAAACGATCGTTCCGTTGCGCAGTACGGCGGCCTCATGGGTGGACATCAACGGCGATGGCGCGCCCGACCTGGTGGTGAACGGCTTCGACCAGGGAAGCAACGAAACGAACCGGCTTTATGTGAACCAGGGCGGTACTCTGGTTCCCAACACGGCGTATGACCTTCCCGGTGTGTACCTCGGCAGTCAGGCCTGGGGCGACGTGAATGCGGACGGCTACCCCGATGTGATGTTGACGGGATCGGAATCTGAGCAGGTGCGCATCACGAGCATCTTCCTGAACCGTGCGCTGCAATCGGTCGGGTTGTTCGACGAAAACGCCATGACATCGGACAAACTTACCGGGAGCCGCGCCGCATTCGGCGATATTGACAACGATGGCGATGTGGACTTCGTCGTTACGGGTGTGTCGGGAGCAGCATTGAAAACACTGGTGGGCGAGAACACCGGCGTTATCACCGCGCAGGGGGTGGTTTTCAATGTTCGCACGCTGGATCTGACTTTCGTTGACACTCCCGCGAAGGGGCTCAAAGACGGTTGCATCTCGCTGGTTGACTTCGATCAGGACGGTTATCTTGATCTCACGATTCAGGGAAATACGGACAACGGCACCCCCGCGGCTGACGACGATTTCTGGGCCGGATACCTGTTCACCTTCCGGAACACAGGCGGGATGAATTTCAGCATGGTGAACACGCCGGCCCCCGCCGGAACGGCAACCATTCCCGCGGGAAGCGCGTTGCTTGATCAACTCGGTGATGGCGAACATGTCTGGGCTGACGTGGACAACGATGGCGATCCGGACCTCATCTGCGTGGGCTTTTCGCGAACAACCGCCGAGTTTGTGCTGGATAACGTGTACTGGGACGCCAGCGCGCTTCGCATCTACGAGAACACCGGCGGCGGCAATCTCGTGATGAAGCAGGCGTTTCCGGGCCTCTGGAAGGCAAGCCTTGCCGTCGGGGATGCGGACAACGACGGCAAGGTGGATATTCTGGTTTCGGGGTACAACGATCATGTCGTTGATACGGGCGGGAATCACCTCGAAACGCCAACGCTGCGGCTTTACGTAAACGACGGAACCGGCCGGTTCGCGGAAAAGTCTGTCGCTCTGTTCAGCGACTATGGAGTCGCGCTCGGCGCAGTGCGGTTTGCGGATGTGGATGGTGATGGTGATCTCGACGCCATCGCCGCGGGTGAAGGCGTAACGGCCGACGGCAAAGCGGTGCCGAAAAGCACCCTGTTCGCGAACACAAACGCGTACTTCAGCGCCAATCGTCGCCCGAATGCACCGACCGGTCTCGCTGCCACCGTCGGTACGGCGGATTCCGTGCGGCTCTCGTGGAACGAAGCCATTGACGCGGACCCCGGCACGAACAAAACGCCGTTCCACACGTACGCACTGCGCGCAGGCACGTTTCCCGGACGGAGCAACGTCCGTTCCGGAGCGGAGCCGGTGGGACGGGGCACGCTCGGGTACATGACCCACGCGACGATCCGCGGACTGGCGGACGGGGTGTACTACTGGAGCGTGCAGGCGGTGGACAACGGGCTTGCGCGCTCGGAATGGGCGCTTGAGCAGTCCTTCGTAATAGACACGAAGCCTCCGAGAGTTGCCCGCCTGCGCGGTGACACGCTCAGCGTCGGCCTCGACCGCGTGATCAACGTCGCGATTGATTTCGATGACGCGCTGACCGGCGTCGACACCCTTTCCGCGATTGACGTAACGCTCTCGCTGGTCGGACAGCCTTCCGTTCAGGTCACCAAGCTCCGGTGGGACCCGGGCGACGTCTGGTTCGGGCAAGCATCAATTCCGACCGGCAGTTTCCTGTTTGAGCCGGTCAGGGTGCGCGTCCGGAACGTACGTGATATTCGCGGTAACGTCCTCGCCGATACCACCTTCGCTACCCGGCTCGTCTTCACGGCAGCACAGCGCATCGCGCGGGAGGAGGGCGGTACGATCACGAACTCGGCAGGAACCATAAGCCTTTATGTTCCACCGCGGAGTTTCGACCGCGAGGTAGGGATTTCGCTTGCGCAGCCAGATTCCACCACCCTTCCGGCCGGGCCGCGGCCGGGGCTCGGTCTGGCGGTTGAGTTCACGCCCGACGTTGCGGTCGGCACGCTTGCGGTTCCGGCGGTACTGACGATGAAATACGGTGCTTCGCCCCGGGTAGCGCGAGGGGCGGTGGTGGCGTCGAATCTGCACATCTTCCGCCTGGATGGTTCCACATGGACGTATGTCGGCGGGCTTGCGGATGACGCGACGAAAACTATCTCGGTGCCGGTCAACCACCTCGGAACGTACGCCCTGTTTGAGGCATCCGGGAACGTAACGGACGCGACACTCGGCGACCTTACCTGCACGCCGCGCGTATTTTCTCCCGGCACGACGCAGGGGTACAGCGACAAGACAGTGATTGCGTTTACCGTGTCAACCGCGGACGCGGGCAATTCCGCGACGATCAGCATCTTCAACACCGCGGGGCGGCTGGTGCGGGAGATGGCGCCCTCCATTGTTGCCGGCGCCAATTCCATCGCGTGGAACGGCACGGATGACGGCGGCAGCATCGCACCCAGCGGGATGTACATCGTCGCCGTGAAGGTCGGAGGAGTCGAAAAGCGTCAGACAGTGGTGATTCTGAACAAGTACGCGCGTCCATGACCACGATACATTGAGCCCGCGTCAAACTGGTTCAGGGGTTGTCATACGACATAAGGTGAGGCGTTATGCGGATGCACTCAGCGCACACACGAAGGCTTCGTCAGGGGACGACTGGCATTGCCTGTTCAATCGGCATCATGTGCATGGTTGCGGCGGCACATGCGGGCACCCCCAGCACAACGGTGGGAGTGGGGGCCCGACCTCTGGGAATGGGTGGTGCCTTCGTCGGCCTCGCGGATGACGCGCACGCCATCTACTGGAATCCCGCCGGTCTACCGCGGCTTCAGCGGCAGGAATTCACCGGCAGCTACATGCCCAACCGCCTCATCAGTGGCCTCAACACCGGTTACGGGGCCGCCACGATCCCCATCGGGGAACGGCAGGCGGTCGGCGCGGACATGTTCTACGAATCGTACAGCGACAACGAGCTGTCGTTCACATCCTTCAATCTGCGCGCGTCGTACGGTTTGTCGCTGTTCAACTGGCTGTCGGTGGGCGGGAACGCGAAATACGTCGCGCCCCTTTCCGTGAAATACAACAACAACCAGGTGGACGATCCGCGCGGATTCGGCTTCGATGTCGGCACGCTGCTGGATTTCGGGAACCTCCTCCCGGCGCTGGAAGGGCTGCGGGTGGGAGCAGTCGTGCGGGACGTCGGGGGAACCAGCGTCAAGCACGACAACGACTTCTCGGAGAACATCTACCCCGCCACGTACGTGGTCGGAGCGTCGTACAAACTGAACGACAGCTTCACCTTTGCCGCGGATCTGGATGACCGCGCGCGGTTTGGCGTCGAATACAGCCTGCTCAACCTCCTTTCCCTCCGGGCGGGCATTCAGCGGACAGTCCAAGGGTATGGCACCGGCATGTACTACAACGGTGGCGCGGGTATCAAGTGGCGGGGGATCAAGCTCGATTACGCGTATGAGACCCACCCGACGCTGAACCCGACGCACTACATGACGCTGTCATTCGTCTACAACCCGTCGTTCGTGACGATCCGGGATGCCCGGATCAACCGGACGCCTCTCTTCCGGGCGCTGTACCGGTCGTACGAACAGGAACCCGAGTTCGCGCAGGTTACGCTCAAGAACACCTCGCAGGACCCGCTCCGCGTGAACGTCGGGTTG
>JAKPPK010000328.1 GCA_029547385.1 Candidatus Latescibacterota bacterium | reverse complement strand
TCTGAAAATCCAGTCCGTGAAGTTGTACCCGCCGTACGCAACGCCAAGGTAGAGCGTGTACCACGTCGCAAGCAGTGTCGTGGCAACCGTGACGATGACGATTGCGGGATTCAGTCTGCGACGCGGAATCTCCATCTGCTGCGAAAGTGCTCCCGCATGGCCAAACGTGACGAGAAACAGCGACTTCACATTCGAAAACCGCCAGTAATGCTGGGCGAGCGCGGCCATGCTTGCGTGGGATATGTTCGCCGAGCCGGTGGCATCCACGATCATGTCTACGAGCCGCAACGGGGCGTTGACGTGGAACACGCCGGCTTCGAACGAAAGCCGGGCAATGCCCAAGTAGACGATCGTACCCATGACGATGAGCAAGAGAGCGATGGCGATGCTCGAACCACTCACCTGCATCCAGAACACCATGTAGGCCACGGCGCCGATGATGATGAGGTAGGCCGTCCGGTAGGATATGAACTCGTTGGAATCGTCGTCTCCGTCCGGCTTGCCCATTGCGCGGCGCGCGGCGCTCCACAGATGGCGGCGCGCCAGCCAGAGGAACCAGAGCACCATCACCGTCAGCGCACCCATGTTGAGCCACTGCATCGGCTGCGCTCCGACGCCCACGTCGATCCCGAGACGCGTCAACCACCCCGTAACGAGCGTGCCCAGCACCGTGAAAAACAGCAGGCTGAATATGACTTCCTTGTTCGCGAAAAACGCGATACCGATAACCGGCCAGTAGAGATTCATGTTCAACGCAGGGTATTCGGTCCCGAACGAGATGGCTCCCAGATTCGTCGGGAGCTGTGGAACCGTCGGCCAGAACCAGCTCAGCATCTGCAGGGTCAGGAACGTGAGCGGGATGAAAAACCCGAACCAGAAAAGCCGTGGCCTGCTCCACGGCGGGCGGAACTCGCCCTCCTCAGGCTGCTGTATCAGCTCCACCGCCATCTGCATGATGGGGAAGGTGAGGCGCTCATGCTCCACCCAGTGCTTTCGTAGAAGGCCCACAAGCGCAAACTGAACCAGAAGAAACGCGGCTGTGAAACTGCCATGCCAGAACAGCGGAACAACCCAGTCCGCCCACGGATACGTCTGCCCCTGCGGAACGCCGTCAAACAGCCATTTGACCGCATTGTGGGTATCGGTCGGCAGCAACCAGACCGGAAGGAGGGAATCCAGCGTTTCATGCCACCGGTTCTCCGGCGACGCGAAATAGTGGATTCCACCGATGTGCGTTACAATCGGGCCGGCAACTTCAGTGGTGGTGAGACTCGAACCCACGGTCGCAATCATGAAGGCGACCGCGAACTCCGGCGAACTCATGGGTCGCCAGAAACGAAATCTCCTCAGGACACCCATTTCGAAGACGACGAACAGCAGCCATGTCGTCACCACACCCCAGGAAAAAGACGTGAACACGAGGGGTGAGGAATACAGAACGTAGCGCGAAAACGGCGCTCCGATAGCCATCAGGAGGGATATCACCGCACCGGCCGTCACTGCCCGCCCGGTAAAACGGGCCACCGAGTTGGGTTCTGAATTCATGAGCAACTCGCCAGCGTAAGGGAGAATCTCGGGCTCACCAGGAACAGGTCACACTCGTTGCGCGCTCGGGTTCTGGTATGCCGCCGGTGCTGGAATTCTGAAAAACCGGTGGATTAAAATTTCAATGCTTGCTTCGGCGCGTCAATGGGGTTGACCAAAACACACGCAAGAAAAGTCTCACGCGCCGCTCAGCGGTAATATTCCGCGTTTCTGTCAATGTACTCGCGCCATTCCTCCGGTACATCCTCTTCCGGGTAGATCGCGGCCACCGGACAGGCCGGTTCGCACGCGCCGCATTCTATGCACTCCTCCGGATTGATGAACAGCATTTCACTCGTCTCAAAAGCGTCTTCTGCTTTTGTCGGGTGAATGCAGTCAACGGGGCATACGTCGACACACGCCGTGTCTTTTACGCCGATGCACGGCTCGCAGATGACGTACGGCATTGCCGGACCTCCTGATGAAGCGTTGCGGGAAAAAACCTGCCCCCCGGGCAGGGGCGCTGCACCCGCGCACAGCACCCACGGGTGATTCCCGGGAAAGACGATGCGAAGTGTAGCACGGGAAGACGGTGCTCGTCAACACGCCCGCCGTGAATCTCAGAAAAAGCCCCGGGAACGGCTTTGTCCGGATGCTGATGGGCCGCACCGTATACCATTGGGTTCCCGGAAACCTTACCTTTCTTGATATGCGTTCTCCGGCCGAACCACCGGCCGCAACCAAAAACCTGCGTTCGAGCAACAGCACCATTTATCGGGGACACATTCATGGTTCAAAGTAACCCTGCGGAGTCACAACCGTTTGCACTCCGCGGTTGGGGTGTTCGCGTCTGGAACAACTACGATCTTTTCGACGCGGAAGTAAGGAAGGCCGCGCGGGAAGCCGGCCGTTACCACATAAATCTGCTTGATCTCCACGACGGCACAGTGCCTCCGGGAATTGGCTGGGTGGAGCTTTTTGCCCAGTACCGTCACGTCCAGGCGCTGCGCGACAAGAGCTCCCTTACGTACAAGGGCACGGTCATTCCCGAACGTGATCGGGAGATGTACCGGCAAAAATTCAGGGAACTCTGTGCGTTTGTCAAATCACAGGGCCTGCGCATTCATGTCTGGTACCACGTCCTGCGTGACCTGCCTGAAGAGTGGCTGATCGCGGAGCCGACAATTTCCCGCCTTGAAGGACGCCGGCTCTGGCAGGTCATCGGCAGCATGCTTGAAGACCTTTTCACGGGGGTACCGGAAATCGACGCCCTCGTCGTCACTGCGGGCGGCACAACGGCCTATCCCACCCGCGATCAGAGCAGCGTTACCCCGGGGGAGCGTTTGCGCGCGGTATATCAATGTGTGTATGAGGCCTGCAGACGCCACAGGAAACAGTTCATTATCCGCGAAACGGGCGATACTCCCTCGGAAAGTGACACATTTTTGTACGCAATCGGGCCATTGCCTCCAGAGATCCAGATCATGGTCAAAAATGTGCAGAAGGACTGGTGTCATCTGACGGCACCGGTAAATCCTACCCTGCAGCGGCTTGGCGGCAAGACCGTCCTTCTGGAAACTGACCTGTACGGCGAACACTGGGGGCGTTCAGCATTGCCGCTGGCACGACCTGGCTACGTCTTCGAGCTTGTGCGCTCATGGTTGCCACTGAAGGCCGCAGGAGCAGTCGGCCGCATCATGGTTCAGGAAGAAGAAGATGGCGTCGAAACCAGCATCTTCTCCTCCCCGGGCACGGTAAACCTGCATGCGTTCGGCAAAGTGCTTGCCGCGCCAGGCACAACGTTTCAGCAGGCCGGAACATGGTTACCCGAATTCGACGAACTGGATCGCGGCCTCTGGTACGAGTGGGCAGCTCAATTCGGCAACAAAAACGGGAACGTCAGTCCCTGCCTCGTGTCCGCACTGGAAACCTCCCCCCTCATATGCCTGTACACCCTGTACCTCGCCGGCGCCTATTTCCAGGACCGCAGCTTCTTCCCCGGAATCGAAACGTTTGAGAAATCGATCTGGCCGACGTTTGTCCGGAAATCAAAGCACATAGACCTGGACGTCCTCCTCTGGGAGAAAGACGAGGCAGTGCGAATCGCCGAACGATCGCTGGAAGACCTCCAGCGGGCCGCCCCCACGATGGATCCGCAGGCGGTGGAAGTGTTCACCCAGTTCTTCGAACATGCCAAAGACATCGCCGCGGCGTTCCGTTCGCTCGTCGAACTCTGCGCGGGACGTGTCAAACCGGAAACACTGCGGACCACCTGCCGGGACGCCAATGACCTTGCGACCCGGATAGAAATCCTCCGCGGGCCAGGTTTCTACGGGCGGTTACCGGAACGATTGCGCGAGCTTTCCGCGTATGTCCAGGATCACACGACGGAGCGCAGCGAACGCGCTGACGATGCTCCTCCTGCGGAACAGGAACCGACAGGCCCGTGAAGCTTCACGCTCACTACACGCCCCGTTCCTGAGGCCCCCACACGTACTTGTGCAATTGAAGCTGGAAGCGCACCGGCAGCCGGTCGGCAATGATCCATCCGGCGAGATCGCGCGGCGGGAGAGTCTCGAACGCGGGGCTGAACAGAATCGCGCTCACTCGCCCCAGTTCAGGATGAGCCGCAAGAACTTCTTTCGCCCAGTCGTAATCACTCCTGTCCGTCAGCACGAATTTGATCTGGTCATTTTCCCGCAGGGACGGTAGATTCACGAGATAGTCCCCCTCTGCCATGCCGCTGCCGGGCGTTTTCACGTCGATGATCCGTGTAACCCGTTCCGGGACTCCCCGCGCGTCCACGTGTCCGTTTGTCTCCAGAAGCACCTCCAGCCCCCGGCCAATGAGCGTTTCCATCAACGGGTAGACTGCGGGCTGAAGAAGCGGCTCCCCACCCGTAATCTCCACCAGCGGTACTCCCGATCCGCTCACCCACGCCGCAACGTCGTCGACAGCCATGGCGCGACCCGCGTCTGCATCCCATGCGTAGTTCGTGTCGCAATACGCGCACCGGAGGTTGCAGCCGGCGAGGCGGACGAATGCGCACAGCCTTCCCGCGGCAAGGCTTTCACCCTGGATGCTGACGAACAGCTCGCTTACGGAGAGTGTTTCCATGTCCCTGTCACTTCTGATGTCGGGCAGGCAGCCGGATGGTAATCCTCTTCACGCATACCATCGTTGAACGGGCAACCTGTCCTCTCGTCGCATCAAGTGGTCGAGCAGGCGAAGGCGCATTTCATCTCTCGGGCCCCGGAACGCCCGGTCATCCCACAGATTCCGTGTTTCGTGCGGATCGTTCACGCGGTCGTACAGCTCTCCCCACGGCCGGCCGGCGTATGCCGTGATCTTCCACTCCCCGGTCACAAGCGTACGCAATCGCTCACCGAGGTAATCGTCGTCGTTCTCGGTCAATGCCTCGTCCCGTGCATACGTCTCCTGCCCGCGCAGGTACGGCGCCAGCGATATGCCTTCGATACCCGGTTCAGGAGGTATCCCGCACAGATCCAGGACGGTCGGCGTCACGTCAAGCGTCGAAGCAACGCCCGATTCTGTGACACCCTCGCGCAAGGCACCCGGCAGATTCCAGATGAATGGCACACGCGTCAGACCATCCCAGTGCATGGGCCCTTTATAAAGGAATCCATGATCGCCAAGGAAGTCCCCGTGGTCCGAGCAAAAAACGATAACCGTACTCCGCCGCAGCCCGGTCTCGTCGAGCGTCCGCAGGATGTTCCCCACTGCAGCGTCGATCAGTTCCACCATTCCGCATGTGAGGGCACGGGCACGGAGCGTTGCAGCAGGCGGGATGGCCGAGTAATCAACGTGGCCGCCGCCGCTGAACATCCCGCTCTGCCCCCGGTACGCGCTGCCAAAATGCGGCGGAAACGTCCTGAATCCATCCGAATCCGGCGGTACAGGAATCGGCATGTCACCGGGATCGTACCGGTCGGCGTATTCAGATGGCGGGGCGAACGGATGATGCGGATCCGAGAAGGATGCAACCAGGAAAAACGGTTTCTCGTGCCTGCGTCGCAGGTAGTCCGATACCATCTCGCCGAGGGCGGAAGTGGGATGGAGCTCTGCCGGCAGCGGTGAACGGAACATGTCAGCCAGCCCGTCTTCGTATGCCCCGGCCCGCATGTACCCGCCGTCGCCGGAAGCGTTTTCGATCACACGTTCCGCGGCGGGATCACGTTCGCGCAGCCAGTCCCGGTAATGCCCCCAGATGCCCGGACCATGCCCCCCGAAGAAGACCACGTTCTCAAATCCGTAGTAATCGCCTTCAATCGGGTGTGCCCCGTCGTTCCAGAGGTGTCGCATTTCGCGGCTCGGACAGTCCGCGTAGTCGCCCATCGGGGCAAAATGCGGCTTGCCGAACAGCGCGGTTTCGTAGCCGTGCTCCCGGAGAACGGCGGGCAACATGCGCTCGCTCTCCGGAAGAATCATCCCGGTCATGCGAGCGCCGTGGGAGCTGGGGTACCGCCCTGTGAAAATCGCACCTCGGGACGGCGTACACGTGGGATGAGTCGTATACGCACAATCGAACCGGACGCCGGATGCCGCCAGTCCGTCAATGTGCGGGGTGCGGACCGCAGGGTGCCCGGCGCACCCGAGGCTGTCCGCACGCTGTTGATCGGTCATGATGAGCAGTACGTTCGGGCGCACCAGATCGGTGCTTTTTCCCGCGCGGTCTTTCACCTCAGGTCTCCTTTCCGTCCACGTCCAAGGGAATGTAATCACCCGCCGATTCGCCTCCAATTCGCACGAGTGTGGTTTGTCCGCTGACCGGCCGTGGCTACATTGCGAGAAGGGGAAAACCCGCTCTTTTTGTTGCCGCGGAGATACGCATGCATCCTCTTTTGCTCCAGCTCGACCTTGACCACCCGGGACTGGAAGAGGCGAACGCGCTTGCCAGAGCATCTCGCATCCACGAGGCGCTGGCCGCCGTAGTCCGTTACTTCCGTGCGCGTCCTGAACCCGATCCGTCCCTCCTCGCCACACCGAACCCCGGTACAGTGGAGGCCTCTGAGAGAGCCATCGCACGGGAGTTCGTGTTCTACCAGGTCCCCGGGAAGGTGCCGCCCGGCAACTGGGATTGGACGTGGCGCCCGGGAACCGACTGGGAGTGGACCTACGCGCTCAACCGGCACCACTGGTGGGCGGAACTCGCGGCTGCGTATCTCGCAACCGGCGACCAACGTTACGCGCAAGAACTTGATTCGCTGATCCGGAGCTGGGTGGGGCAATGTCCGGTTCGCGTGGATGACATCTCGTCCTGGCGGACACTTGAAACCGGAATTCGCGTCGCGGGGCCATGGATCGGAATTCTCTCCGCGATGAAGGCGACTCCCGTCATCACCGATACCGCATGGATCATGTACCTGCGGGCCATTCACGACCACGCGGAGCATCTCGTCGCGCACCCGAAGGCGAACAACTGGCTTCTCGTGGAATCCAACGGGTTGCTCACCTGCGGTATCGTGTTCCCCGAATTCAGACGTGCAAAAGACTGGGTTCGTACCGCGGTGGAACGATTTGAGCGGGAAATGGAGCAGAGCGTGCACCCGGACGGAGCCCACATCGAGTACAGCTCCAGCTACCACTTCCTTTCGCTCCACAGCTTCACGGCAGCCATGGATAAGGCAGACAGAACGGTCGGCCGTGTCTTTTCCGACGAGTTCCGGAACCGGCTGGAATTGATGTGGGAATACCCGATGTACATGATGCGCCCCGACGGGCGACTCCCTCTTTTGAACGACAGCGACACGGCGAACATCCGTCCCCAGCTTCGGGCCGCCGGCGAACGTTTCGGGCGACGGGATTTTGTGTTCGCGGCGACCAACGGCCGGGAAGGCACTCCCCCGGCGGACACGAGCCACCGGTTCCCGTGGGTGCGCCGCGCAGTCATGCGGAGCGGGTGGGACGAACACGCATTCTACGGGTTCCTCGAAACGGCTCCGTGCGGCTCGGGACACGTCAACGAGGATGCGCTCACATTCGAGATCATGGCGTACGGCCAGCCACTCATCGGAACCATGGGACGGTATTCGTACGATCCGGTGCCGGTCCGCAGATATCTCGTCAGCAGCGCAGCATACAACACCGTGATGATCGATGGTCAGGGCCAGAAATGGACGAAAACGCACCCCGACCGTTCCACCTGGGTCGCCCGTGAACCGACCGCAGACCCTTGGTCCAGCACCGCGGAGCAGGATGTCGCGTACGGCCGTTTCAATGGCCCGTGGACGGGTGATTTGTCGGGT
>JAKPPK010000312.1 GCA_029547385.1 Candidatus Latescibacterota bacterium | reverse complement strand
CCGCGCTCCGCGTAGAAGGCGTCTTCTTCTTCCCTCATGACGCGAAGACGATGGGCGCGGCGCAGCTCAGCGTGTACGTCGACGCCATTCGGGGCAACTCCGTTGCCTGCGTTCCGGTGTTCGTTCTCGGCCAGAAGGCGTTTACGCGCCTCCTCGCGTACCTGCTCCTCTTCCTCCGAAGAAAGAGGGTTTGAAAGGTTCTCTTCAGCGTCCAATGTGCGCCCTTCCAGAACGAGAACGGTTGAGCAGCGATCGTGCATCTACAAGATGCGCACGGGCTGCGGAAAGCTCAGAGTCGAACGGAGCAAGGACACGGTAACGACCTTGCTGCCCCCACGTCTTCTCCGCGATCGCGGCCGCCAGATGGGGCCGTATGGAGTTCTCCTCTGCCTCCAGTTTCAGTTTTGTGAACGAGGAATCCATTCGCTCACAAAAATCGAAAAACTCACCGAGCACGCGATCGTCCACAAGCTGCGAAGCGCGGAATTCCTCCCCTCGCTGCGGCGTTACGACTACTGTATTCGCGGCGTCATTCACGAATCGGAAAAACAGCGCCGAAGAGTAAAGCTTCGCGAGGACTGGATCAGGCTCATTCCGCGGAATCGCGTAATCGGGCGAGATGCCGCCTTTGCCGTAAACTACTCGTCCCAGAGGTGTTACGAAACGC
Organism: Candidatus Latescibacterota bacterium; assembly: GCA_029547385.1. Lineage (GTDB taxonomy): Bacteria > Latescibacterota > MWCZ01 > MWCZ01 > MWCZ01 > MWCZ01. The sequence goes on along the minus strand of JAKPPK010000312.1, from coordinate 14,333 downwards.
GGTCCCTGCGACGTGTCCACTCTGACCCCTTCGCCAATCCCACTCAAAATGTACTGCGCAGTGCCCGCACCGTAATCGCGCTGGATCAGTCTCCCGGTTGGCGTATAGTAGCGCGCAACAGTAAGGAGAAGAACGCCTCCGCCCTGGGCCTGCTGACTCAGGTCGAACTGCCGCTGCACCAACCCCTTCCCGAAACTTTGTTGTCCCACGATGATTCCGCGATCTGTATCCTGCAGCGCGCCCGCGACAATTTCTGAAGCGCTCGCAGATCCCCGGTTTATGAGCACGACGACAGGTGTATCAACTTTCCGTGAACCGGATGTGGCAAAATAGGTCTGGTTCGCCTGCTCCCAGCGCCCGCGCTGAGAAACAATGACGGACCCTGCGTCGAGGAAGAAATCGGCGACTGCGACTGCGGCGTTCAGTTCCCCACCCCCGTTGTCCCTCAGGTCCAGAACCAGACACCGCATCCCTGCGTCGTTCAGCCTGCCGATGGCCTCTTCCACTTCCTGGCCGGTGGTCTGTGCAAAATTCGCGATTCGGATGTAACCGGTGGTGTCATCAAGCATGAAGGCGTAGGGAACGCTCTTCAGCGGGATCACTCCTCGAACGATTTCCACAGGCAGGGGCGTTTCCCGCCCGTTCCGCCGGATCTCGAGCCGCACTCTGGTGCCAACCGGCCCTTTCAGGTGCTCCTGGACCTCAGCCTCGCGCCAGTTGACTGTTGTCAGACCATCTACGGAAAGAATGCGATCGCCGGAAAGAAGCCCGGCGTGTTCCGCCGGCCCGCCTTCGATCACAGAGGTTACCGTGGGAAGCCCTTCAATGATGGTGTAATAGATGCCGACGCCTCCGAAACTTCCGCGTATACGTTCGCCAAAACGAGCAGCTTCTTCCGGAGGCAGATAGTCGCTGTGAGGGTCAAGACGATCGAGAAGACCGTCTATTGCGCCGTCCATCAGTCTGTCTGTGTCTACCTCGTCGACGTACACATCCCGGGCCAGTCGAACGATTGTACTGAGGATTGTCAGCCGCGCGTAGAAACCGCGGGCGGCCGCCATTACCTTCGGCGCGCAGATCGCCAGGAAGACAGCCATCGCGCCAAGGATCACCGCGTTCCTTGTTCTACTGCTGCGAAAACAGGAAGGCACGGACTTCATTGAAGGAACCAGGTCCGTTTCTGCAGGTTCAGGTCCATGAAGCGGTTGTCCGGCGGTGTTTCCGCCCCGACAGGGACATCGTCGTCCGCAACAAGCCGGACCCGTCCGGGATACCGCCCCCCACGCCTCACGAGGTCGAGAAGCTCATGGTAATGGTATTTCTCTTTCGCCACGATCAAGTCGTCAACACGAAAGCTGCGCAACAGGATTGGAAGGTCCGATGCACTACCGACGACCGGGAACCCCGCTACGGCGGTGCAGTCGATCGGATCATCTTCGCTGCGAACCACACCCAGCACGTGATAGCGGTCTTCGGATGACGAAAGGGAATTGAGAAAGCGTTGCGCCTTTTCGCCACAACCCAGCACCAGCCACCCGGCGCGTGGCGGTTGCGATGCGCGGGAAACAAGCCAGCGCCAGAGCAGCATCCCGCCCCCGCCCAGGGCCCACGTAACCAGTGTCACGATGCGCGAAAAGTTTATCGTTCGGACAAGGAAAATCGTTATGATTGACGCGACGGCTCCTATGGCAGCAGCGACAGCTGCGCGACGCAGACCGAGACGATTCCGGACGTACAAACCGGTGGCGGCGGCTCCCAGCAAACCGGAGGCAACAAAAACCATCCATATGGTGGCCCATTGACGGATGCTGAATGGTGGAATGGTCCATCCTGTTTGTGTCCTTGCGAACAGCGCAAGCACGAAACCGGCGGTAAGCACGGCCACGTCAGCGATCGGAACGACCGCAGCGAGGAGCACTCTCCAGAGTGTTATCGCGGCTCCACGGACAACTATGCCAAACTCAATCAGCCACACGAGAAGAGGAATCCTCGTAGGTGCTATGTGCTTGCGGACGAATACGTGCATCGCCCGGTGGAACAAATAGAGCTGGCGCAAGCGGGCGATGGATCGGGTGCTTTCCCCCCTGAAATGGACGATCTCCGCAGACGGTACATAACCGATCGTCCAACCGGCAGACCGGATACGAAACGACCAATCCAGGTCTTCGCCGTACATGAAAAAGCTCTCGTCGAGCAGCCCGATCCGCTCAACGACTTCCCTGCGAACCGCCATGAAACACCCGGAAACAGCGTCCACTTCACATTCTTGCCCGTCGTCGTGATAGGTCATGTTATAACGGGCGAAACGGCGACTCTTTGGGAAAATGAAGCTGAGACCGACCATGCGATAAAAGGCTGCCGAGGGCGAAGGGAAACCCCTCCGCGCGCCGCGGTCCGTGGTTCCGTCAGGGTTGACAACGCGGCCCCCGGCTGCGCCTGCGGAAGGGTGCGTGTCAAGGTACGCGACCAGGGCTTCGAATGCGCGCGGATGAACGATTACATCTGGATTGAGCAGGAGGATGTACCGCCCCCTGGCGATCCTGATTCCGAGATTGTTGCCACCCGAAAAGCCCAGGTTCCGATCACTTCGGATCAGCCTGACTTCCCGGAAATCCGCGGCAACCATGTCGGCGCTTCCGTCCTGCGACGCGTTGTCAACTACGATTATCTCGGCAGCAAGGGAGCGTGTTGCCTGCAACGCGGTGCGGATTGCCAGTGCAAGGTATGCGCGAACGTTGTAGCTCAAAATGACGACAGAGAGGTCAAGGGAAGGAGCGCTGTGCGCGTTTTCTTCGATAGAGCGGGCGTTCTCTCCGCGCATTGACTCAACCATGCCCCAGTCTCCCGGCCCAGGCCAGCAAGCGCAGCTTCCACACCATCCATGCCGCTTCACGGTTGATGCGGAAATTCATCTTGGAAGTGCCCGCCTGTCTATCACGGAAAACAATGGGAATTTCTTTCACGCGGAACCCCAAGTGGAGGGCGATGAAGTTCATTTCAATCTGAAAGCTGTACCCTTCCGAACTGATTCGATCAAGATTGATCCGTTTCAGAGCATCGCGGCGAAAGCACTTGAACCCGCCAGTCATGTCCCGCAAGGGCATCCGGGTAACGAACCGCGCGTACGCATTCGCGAAATAGCTGAGTAGCAGGCGGCCGATCGGCCAGTTGATAACTGTGATCCCGTTGATATAACGTGATCCTATGACAAGGTCTGCGTGTTCAATAGCGGACATGAAGTCCGGCAACGCATGGGGATCGTGGGAGAAATCCGCGTCCATCTGAAAAATGAGCGGATAGTTTTTCGCAAGTGCCCACCGGAACCCTGCGACGTACGCGGAGCCGAGCCCAAGCTTGCCTTCGCGGTGGATGACGTGGGCCACTCTGCCTTCGGAACGAAGCCGTTCCGCGAGGCTCCCTGTTCCGTCTGGCGAGTTGTCATCTACTACCAGAACGTCGAGATTAAGGTTAAGAGACCGTATCTCGTCCACGAGGCGTTCGAGGTTTTCCCGTTCGTTGTACGTCGGAATCACGACGACGCCAGCCGGCCCTTCGGTCATGCGCTCTCCGTGTGCTACATGTGGTCCGTTGGGGAAAGAAACGTTGTCGACACAGGAAAAATGGCGTCCAGCAACGCCACTGTCGCAGCAGCCGGGCGTGCACCCGCGTCCGCCACTACATCTGCCGCCGGGCGGAAGCCCAGAACCAGTTCCGTGAGCGCTTCGTCAGGCAACACGACCACCTCTCCCGCGACTGCTCCGGGTTTGATCGTCAGATCGGTTTCGGTGGGCGCGAAAGCTACCTGGCCCATCGGGCATTGAACGGTGAAGGCAACGGGCCGAAGACCCCGCGGGACCCGTTGCCATCGGATCTGAAGGGTGGGAGCGATCTTCCTGAACAGGTTCTCTACGTTGAACAGGCGCAGCATCGGGCCACCCTGGTAATCGGTCCAACGCGCCCACGTGGACCGCTTCTTGTAAAGGCAATAACGGGCGAACCCATTCTCCCCGGGCGTGTAGACCGTAACCTGGGTAGAAAACGCTTGCTTCGCCTTCTCCTGGAGGAAAGCCAGCACCGTCTCGTACACCTCGGTTGTGTCCTCAAGTCCGATTTCGTCGACTCTTCCCGCTCCTCTGCATACGAGGTACCCGACAATATTCTTCTCGCTGTTCACCACGACGTGAGCATCTGAAAACCGACCAAAATCGAAGTACCACAGCCAGTCCTTCTTCTCGCGTACCACGGAAAGGTCGCACTGCGCTCCGTTCTTTTCGTACAGGGCGGCCATTCCCGGAATGTCTGACTTGCGTGCCCTTCGAACGCGGAGACCCGGCGCAGGTTTCGCCGAGTACACGTTAGGAGAAATCCGGCACTCAAACCACACAATCGCCGTACGATAGCCATAGCGATAGTAGTAATCCCGAATTCCCAGAAGAAAGGAAAGATCGTACCCGTTCTGTGCCATGTACGCGACGGCGTCTTCCATGTTGGCGCGGCCGTATCCGCGTTTCTGGGATTCCGGGTCTGTCGCGACGCAACTGATGCCGCCGAGTTTCAGCACGGTATCGCCGTAACGAACTGGAAGTTCTACTATGGCGAGCCCGCCGACAACAGCGCCGTTGTCGACCACAATCCGGGTGTGAGCGTGGGAGTATCTGGGGCGTTTCATCCACTTGAGAATGTGGTCTCGCATTTCCCCCGGGCGTTTGAAGGCGCGACCGGCGACTTCTGCGTAACTACGCTCCAGCTCCGGCGTGTTGGCGGCCATACACTGCATTGAGTGCTGTCTCCCTCGGTTCAGGTTACTCGGAAAAGAAGAGAACGACTTGCCGGATCAAGTGCATTGACGTCATAGACCTCGTAACGGTTTCCGTCAACGTCCTGGATGAGCAGTCGTTCGGAATTGACATAATGGACATTATCGCGCACTCCTTTGCCAACAAAAGAGCGCTCGCCGAAATCCGTTTCTACCACCCAGTACGTAGCGCCGAATTCCTCGCGGATTGATTTTATCCGCTGGATTCGAGGCAGGTAATACCGCCGGTCCAGTTCCTCGGATGCGATCCGCCTGCTCTCTTCGTCGAGGTCGGCGAGGTTTTCAATTACTCCGACTTCACCGAGGCGTCCGGTAAGAATACAGATGTAACGGTCGCTTGCCTGCAATGGGAATGCGCGGGTGATCGTGACGTCGAGATAGGTGCGGTCGCCAATCGTCGCCCGCAGGTACCCGTGGGGATCGCGGAAAATTCGTACCTGCGAGGGATCGAGAGGGGGAGCATCGGGGCTGCAAAGATCCGGAGCGAAAATCGCCTCGTTGTACGCGTTGCCTTCCATTCAGACACCTCTGCGCCGTGGGGAAACGGGTATAAACAAAATGTATGGCTTCGAACGCCCATCCCCAACGGCGGGGCATCAACTCGTTCTGTCACCAGGTTCTTATGCGGAACGCTCCCTCCCTGAGTTCCCCGTAGGATCGGAGATTGATCCAATCTCCCAGCACTGCCAGTACGTTATTGTCGACCAACTCCAGGCGGACTGTGTGCACATGGCCAAAAACCGCAATGCTGGCTCCTCGGGCAAAAACCTCGGGAACAGCGGCGCGGAACACAGGGGTGATCTGCGCCTGAACCGTATCACAGTATTCACGGTTACTGCGAGTTCTGGACGCAAGGTTTGCCAGAACCGCCCCGCATGACGGATGCAGAACACGAAACGCCGCCTCAGAGATCCTGTTGTGCAGCACCGCGCGGACAAGGCGGTAGTACCGGTCCGGGCCAGACAAGCCGTCGCCGTGCGCCACGAAAAGTGTCTTTTCCTGCGCCCGAACCCACAATGGACGCCTGCGAACGTACACCCCATACTCTTCCGTGAGAGCCTTTCCCAACCACCAGTCGTGATTTCCACCGAGGCAGATGACGGGAATGCCGGCATCCACCAGCTCGGCAAGTGCGACCATCACACGCGTTCCGTGACGAGGCACGACCGCTCCATATTCGAACCAGAAATCGAAAAGGTCGCCTACCACGAACACCCCGCCCGCTTCGGCTTTGATCGCACGCAGGAAGGCAACAAGAGCATCCTGTTTCTCTGCCTCATCGCGGGTCGTTCTCGTGTGGATATGCGCGTCTGAAAAGAAGAAAAGAGGCTTTTCAGTGGATACCGTAACGGGGGAATTATCGACCTGCACGTCTCGCTGGCCTCCGCCGGGGGTTGACACGGATTCGACAAAACCAGAATTTTGATATTCGCCCTCACCTATGGTGAGTCCAAATCTGCCTGCAGTCAAGGCAGGTGTCCGGGGCGGCGAACGGAGTGAAATGAGTGCCGAAAACTCCAGGTTGGGCCGATTCGTTACGTGAAGTGGCGCCTCTGCTGAGCCTCGGAATTCAGCTCGCGTTGATCGTGGTGGTGAGCGTGATCATCGGCTGGTGGGTGGATCAGCGCTACGGAACCGGTCCCTGGGGTGTCCTTATTGGAGCGGTGTTCGGTACTGGATCCGGGTTGTACCATTTCATTCGCACCGCTCTTGGCATGAAGGACAGGCACTGAGACCGTCCGAAGAATGACCCTTGAAAAAGAAACGGGGACCCTCCTGAGAACCTGGGCGCTGTGGTTTTTCGGCTTGACCATTCTCTCGGCTCTGTTGTCTGCCTACCCGTTGCTCATCAGTTCTTCGCTCCACCGGATGAGTGCGATGATCGGTTGGGGCGTCAGTTTCCTCGTGTGTGTTGTGAGCGGATATCTTGCGTTCTGGTCGCTCGGCCGCTCGCATAACACGTTTTTGCTTGTAGCGCTCGGCGGAATAGTGCTGCGCCTTGCGCTGATTTCCGGGGCGGTGTTTGTGGGGATCTCTCTTCTGCACCTGCACACCGTGATCTTTCTCGGAAGCCTGCTGGGTTCCTACACGATGTATCACGGGTTGGAAATAATCGTGCTTAACCAATCCAAGGCGCTGGTCAGAACACCTGGCGGCTCAGGTGCGGTTGCACGAGGTAATGAGGCGCACTGATGGTGTTTCCGCGCGTTCGCCTGGTGGCGAAAACCTTTGTTCTGGTGGCGATTCTTTCCTGCCCGGCGCTTGCGGCAGATTCGCATGCATCGGCGGCGGACACGGCTGTCGTTGGCGCGCACGGTCAGGGCGAAGTCGCCGCGGCAGCTCACGGCGAAGGACACGGCAACCAGGTTGACGCGATACATCACGTGGTGGATGCCCGTGAGATCGAGATTCCGTGGCCCAACCGAGATCTGGCAAAGGTAATCCATCTGCCCAGCCTGGGCACGTTCCATATCGGGTCCATTCCTGTGGACATGGCGATCACGAAACACGTCGTGTTCCTCTGGGTGGCGGCGATACTGCTGTTTGTTGTTGTGTCGGTGGCGGCGGCGAAGAGATCGCGTGGAACTGACCCACCCCGGGGCATTACGAACCTCATCGAAATCTTTGTCGCATTCATTCGCGATGAGATCACCGTTCCGTCCCTTGGGCCACATTACGGGCGGGTTCTGCTTCCGTATTTTCTCACCGCGTTTTTCTTCATTCTGTTCTGCAATTTGCTGGGGTTGGTTCCATACGGTTCGACCGCAACGGGTAACATCAGCGTTACGGCGGCGCTCGCCACACTGAGTTTCTTCGTAATTCAGGGCGTCGCGATCAGCAGTATGGGGTTTGGGGGCTGGATCAAGCATCTGACGGGCGGAGTGCACTGGGCGCTGTGGCCCATCATGATCCCGGTGGAAATCATGGGGTTGTTCACGAAGCCTTTCGCGCTGTGTGTTCGTCTTTTTGCCAATATGACTGCCGGGCACGTGGTAATCCTGTCTATTCTCGGACTGATTTTCATTTTCCGAAGCGTTGCGGTGGCTGGTCTCGCGGTTCCGTTCAGCGTGTTCATCTACCTGCTCGAGCTTCTGGTGGCCTTCATACAGGCGTACGTGTTCACGATGTTGAGTGCCGTCTTCGCGGGTCTTGGCGTGCACAGCAGCCATGATTCAGAAGAAGCGGAGGCGCATTGATTTGTCGGCGGCATCCGATCTGCCGATGCGTTGATCACCCATAGCCAACGCCGCACTGCGGCGTGATCTGGTTCAGGAGGAGTTTTGATGGAAGCTCTCAGTCTGGCTCACTTTGCCGCCGGTATCGGTGCTGGAATCGTCACGTTCGGGGCCGCGTTCGGAATCGGAAAAATCGCTCAGGCAGCGATGGACGGTACCGCGCGGCAACCGGAAGCGGGTGGACAGATCCGTATCTCCATGCTGATAGCCGCCGCCCTCATTGAAGGTATTGCCATGTTCGGGCAGGTTATCTGCGTTCTGCTGGCAATCAAGTGATTTCAAACCCCGGCGTCACGTGTACCACCCGAGGCAGGGCGAGGGAAGACACGTTTCCGCGCCGTTCTGCTTTCGGTGATGTGAACGTGCGCGGGGTGCAGGCATCACTTTTTTCCGGGGATATCCATGCTGGTAAGTGTTAATCCTGGGCTCATCATCTGGACGATCATCACGTTCCTGGTGCTCGTTTTTCTCCTGAGCAAATTCGGATGGAAACCCATCGTCGGCGCTCTGGAAAACCGGGAACAGGCGATTCGACAGGCGATTGCCGAAGCTCATCAGGCACGCGATGAAGCGCAGAAAATCCTGGAGGCTCAGAACAAGCTGATCGCCAGCGCTGAGGCTGAAGCCCGGGAGATCGTTCAGGCAGCGCGGGAAACGTCAGAGCAGATTCGGCGGGAAGCCGACGTGACTGCTCGAACGGAATCCCAGCGATTGCTGGACCAAGCCCGTCGCGAGATCGAAAACGCGAAGGAACTGGCCCTGCGCGACATACGAGACGTAGTCGCCGACCTTGCAGTGGCAGGTGCCGGCAAGATCTTGAAGGAAACGCTTGATCCGGAACGTCACCGTGCGATGGTTGATGATCTGGTTGCAAGCCTTGAAAAATCGAAGGCGTGAACGTTACCGCATTCGTTCCGCCGGTAACCAGAGAAACTGATGGCAATTCATTCTCGCGTGAGCATTCGCTACGCCCGGGCACTCGTCCTCGCAGCGCAGGAAGCCGACAACATTGCCTCCCTGCGTCAGGAGACTGAGGGGCTGACGGAGTTGATGCACCGGACGCCGTCGCTGGTGAAATTCCTCGACGACCCGTCCATCAACAAACATGACAAGTCGCGGATACTGAACGCAGTGTTCGGAGACCACCTCTCGCCACTCATGCGGCGCTTCGTTACGATGCTGGTGGGTGGTTATCGCGAACGTTTGTTGCCCGACATCCTCGCGGCGGTCCTGACGCTGCTGGACGCGCGCGAAGGAAGGGTTCATGCGGAAGTGGCTTCTGCGACGCCTTTCGCGGACGCACAGCCTGAGCGCCTACGTCACGCACTGGAAGGCCTGACTGGCAAGAAGGTGACGATGGTGACTCGGGAGGAACCGGATCTCGGCGCCGGGTTCGTGGTTCGCGTCGGGGATACGGTGTTTGACGCGTCTTTGAGAGCGCAACTCGCCCAGATGCGCGCTCAACTTCTGCAGAGCAATCTGCGTCCGGCGGTTCGCACTTCTTGAGTGTTGCGAGCGGAGACTGACACAGTGCAAAGAGAGCAATTTCGGTTACAGCAGGGGAAAGAAAAGGAAACACGATGGCGGTAACCTTCGACGTGCGTCCGGATGAAGTGTCCCAGATACTGGCGCAGCAACTTGCCGGATTTGAACGCGGTGTTGACGTGTACGAGGCGGGAACTGTGCTGCAGGTTGGGGACGGTATCGCCCGCGTTCACGGGCTTTCCAACGTAATGGCCGGAGAACTGGTGGAGTTCCCCCACGGAATCATGGGTCTCGCGTTCAATCTGGAGGAAGACAACGTCGGGTGCATTCTTTTCGGTGAAACCACCGAAATCAAGGAAGGCGACACGGTGAAGCGGACGAAGCGTATTCTGCAGGTTCCAGTGGGGGAAGCCCTTCTGGGGCGGACCGTTGATGCTCTTGGGAGCCCGCTTGACGGGAAAGGCGACATCGTCACCGACCGGTATGATTTCGTCGAACGGAAGGCTCCGGGAGTCATTCAACGTCAGCCGGTCAAAACGCCGCTCCAGACAGGGCTCAAGGCGATCGATGCGATGACGCCGATTGGCCGCGGACAGCGGGAGCTCATCATCGGTGACCGGCAGACGGGGAAAACGGCCCTGGCGGTAGACACGATCATCAATCAAAAGGGGCAGAACGTTTTCTGCATCTACGTCGCCATCGGCCAGAAGGCCTCAACGGTGGCCAACGTTGTGGGAATCCTCGAATCTCACGGCGCCATGGATTACACCACGGTAGTTTCTGCGCCCGCCAGCACTCCGGCTCCGCTGCAGTACCTCGCCCCGTACTCCGGCTGCACCATGGGAGAGTTTTTCCGTGATTCAGGGCGCGACGCGCTGATCATATATGACGATCTGACGAAGCACGCATGGGCATACCGTCAGGTGTCCCTGTTGATGCGCCGCCCGCCAGGCCGCGAAGCCTATCCGGGTGATGTGTTTTATCTCCATTCCCGATTGCTCGAACGTGCGGCGAAACTCTCCGACGACCTGGGTGGCGGGTCGCTTACCGCACTACCGATCATCGAGACTCAGGAAGGCGACATCTCCACGTACATCCCGACAAACGTGATTTCCATCACCGACGGGCAGATTTTCCTCGAAAGCGATCTTTTTTACGGCGGGCAGCGCCCGGCGATCAACCCGGGGATTTCGGTGTCACGCGTCGGTAGCAAGGCGCAGATTCGTGCCATGGCAGATAGAGACGTGGCGGGACGTCTTCGCACAGACCTGGCGCGGTACAATGAAGTCGCGGCGTTCGCTCAGTTCGGGTCTGATCTCGACGCGGTCACGCAACAGACGCTGAGGCGTGGTGAGCGGCTGCAGGAGATTCTGAAACAGGGTCAGTACGTACCGATGCCTGTCGAAGAGCAGGTTCTTTCGCTTTTCGCCGCTACTACGGGAGCACTGGACGAACTGCCTGTGCATTCGGTGAGACAGTGGGAGCGCGAATACCTGGAAAACATGCGAGCCGCACATGCGGACGTTCTGAAGGAAATCAGGGAAAAGCGAACAATCCCGGCACCTTTGAAGGAAAAGATCCGGGAAATTACGAAGCAATTCACAAAGACGTTCAAACCGGCGGGAACCGCGTGAAACGGTCAGCAGACCCGCGATAAGTATCGGATAGAGAGGTCCCCATGCCCAATCTGCGGATGATACGGCGTCGAATCAACGCCGTGAACAACATCCAGCAGGTCACCCGCGCGATGAAGATGATCGCGGCCTCCCGCATGCGGAAGGCGCAGGAGAACATTCTCGTGGCGCGCCCTTATGTGCGCCGCCTGGAGACTCTGCTTCGCCACATAGCCTCCCGTATTCCTCAGGGAGCGCACCCACTTCTGGAAGTGAGACCTGTCAAGAAGGCGCTGCTGATCGTTGTCGCAGGCGATCGAGGTCTCTGCCGGGGGTTCAACGCAAATGCGATTCGTCGTACGGTGGAGCGCTATGGGGAGCTGAAAGCGCAGGGTGTGGAGTGTTCGTTGATCGCGGTCGGACGAAAGCCCTATGAATACTTCGGGAAACGCGGTTTCCCGATAGCCGCCTCACATACAGGAATCTTCCAACACCTGAATTTCCTTGACGCGCAGGAAATCGCGTCTGAAGCGACAAAGCTCTTCCTGAACCGTGACGCAGACCTCGTGGAGATAGTGTACAACGAGTTCAAATCGGTGATCCAGCAGGTGGTGGTTCTCGAGCGGTTTCTTCCGGTGGAGCCCATCGCCCCGGAGGACGGGGATATGCCATGCCACTACCTGTATGAGCCCTCACTGGAAGCAATCTGGAGTTCCATTGTCGGGAAATTCGTCAATCTGGAAATCTGGCGTGTGTTGCTTGAGTCGAATGCGGCGGAGCAGTCGGCCCGGATGACCGCGATGGAAGAGGCGACGAAAAGCGCGGAAGAGATGACGAAACGACTGATCGGTATCAGAAATCAGGTCCGACAGACCAACATTACGACGGAGTTGACTGAAATTGTCGGTGCGGCCAACGCACTGGAGTAACGTGTTTGAGAGTGTTGTGCAGGCACGTGGGTGCCGTGCCGAACATCCGGCAGGGAAACGTTTTCACAAGCTACGGGAAACCCGCTGATGAATGTAGGTAAAGTAGTTCAAGTCATGGGCGCGGTCATAGACGTTGACTTCACTGGCGCTGAATTGCCCGCGATCCTGAATGCGCTCGAAATCGATAGAGAAAATGGCGAGCGCCTGGTTCTGGAGGTTGCGCAGCACCTCGGGGAGAACAAGGTAAGGACCATCGCCATGGACGCGACCGAGGGACTGGTGCGCGATATGCCCGTGCGGGATACGGGTGTCCCGATTTCCGTTCCGGTCGGCAAGAGAACGTTGGGGAGGATGCTGAACGTTATCGGCGAGCCCATCGACGGAAAAGGTGACCTTGGAACGGGGAAACGTCTGCCGATTCACCGGCCAGCGCCACTCCTCACCAGCCTGACGGTCAAAGCCGAAATGTTCGAGACCGGTATCAAGGTAATAGACCTTGTGCAGCCGATCATGCGCGGAGGCAAGGTTGGGTTGTTCGGTGGCGCAGGTGTTGGCAAGACGGTTCTGATTACAGAGCTCATCCACAACATCGCCAAGGAGCACGGTGGATACTCGGTTTTCGCCGGGGTTGGCGAACGGACCCGAGAGGGCAACGACCTGTTCCTTGAGATGGGGGAATCCGGGGTACTGGAGCGCACTGCTCTGGTTTTCGGCCAGATGAACGAACCGCCCGGGGCTCGTGCTCGCGTCGCATTGACGGGACTCACCCTTGCGGAAGACCTGCGGGATGAGTCCGGTGTGGACGTCTTGTTGTTCATTGACAATATCTTCCGTTTTGTGCAGGCGAACTCAGAAGTGTCGGCTCTTCTGGGCAGGATGCCCTCCGCCGTGGGGTACCAACCGACTCTGGGAACGGACATCGGAGAACTCCAGGAACGCATCACCTCAACAAAACAGGGCTCCATCACGTCGATGCAGGCGATCTACGTTCCCGCCGATGACTATACGGATCCCGCACCGGTGGCCACCTTCGCCCATCTCGACGCGGTAACCTACCTTGACCGCGCGATCGTGGAACAGGGCCGCTATCCGGCCGTTCATCCGCTACGGTCAACGTCGCGAATTCTGGACCCGCTCGTCGTCGGCGAGGACCATTACAACGTTGCTCGCCAGGTGCAACAGGTTCTTCAGCGCTACGAAGACCTTCGCGACATCATCGCTATCCTGGGCATGGATGAGCTGGGCGACGACGACAAAATGGCAGTTCTTCGCGCGCGGAAAATTCAAATGTTTCTTACGCAACCGATGTTTGTTGCCGAGGCGTTCACGGGTACCCCGGGAAAATACGTTCCAGTGGTGGAAACGGTGCGGGGATGCCGTGAGATACTTGAGGGCAGACACGATGATCTTCCCGAAGAGGCCTTCCGCATGGTAGGAACGATAGATGAGGCCGTGGAACGAGCTGAACGGCTCAGGAGTGGTTCATAGTGCCGGGAACGTTTTCCCTCGAAATCGTTACCCCTACGCGGATTCTCTTTCAGGGCGAAGTGGAAATGCTTCGCGCGCCGGGAACTCTGGGGTCGTTCCAGGTTTTTCCGGGACATGCTCCCCTGATTTCCACTCTTGAGGTCGGCGAGATTGACATCCGTCTGCCCGGTGGCAAGGAACGAGCCATTGCTACTTCGGGAGGGTTTGTCGAAGTCCTTCGGAAGGGTGTAACGGTTCTTGCTGAAACCGCGGAATTCGCCGAGGAGATCGACAAAGCCCGCGCAGAACAGGCCGTTGCCCGCGCGAAACAGCAACTTGAGCATCTGCGCACGACCGCACGGGTGAAGGCCGAAGCGGCGACACGCCAGGTGAGCGACGCGGAAGTGGAAATGGCGCTCATCAGGGCGTTGAACCGGTTGCGTGTTGCGCAACGGGAACACTGATACGAAGGGCGCTCTGGAGAGGAGAACAGAGTGCATCATCCCCGCCTCCGATGATCCTCGCGCACAAGGCAGTTTCGCAGTGACAGCACTCCCCAGAGACCCGACACACAACGGGCGAAGGCCGCACCCCCATGGCTCCTGACATGAACGAGATCTCCGATGAGCAAACGGGCGCGCGCGTTGTGCGTCTCACCCCGCCGGCAGGCCTCCATTATCACCAGTACTGTTATGGCCAGTGGATCGCTCCGGACTGCCGGACGCTTCTCGTATTCCGCTACCGGGAGCTTCGGCGCGATTCCCCGATAGACCTGTACCGCGTCAAT
>JAKPPK010000307.1 GCA_029547385.1 Candidatus Latescibacterota bacterium | reverse complement strand
TCCCCTCCATGCGATCTGAACTGGGGGTGGTGAAGATGACCGAGTGATAGGAAAGCAGAAGTACAAATACCACAAGTCGCGCGACATCGAAGGGACGGTGAAAACGGTTCGTGTATAGGTAACGATAAAGCGAGGCGCGCGGGGAGGCCGATTCTAAGTGTTGACTTGTGTGCCTTTGTGTGTTATAAATGAGGCATGGACACTTACACGATAACCGACGCGGCGCGAATTCTAAAAAGGCACGTAAAGACCCTCCAGAAATGGGATCGGGACGGGACGCTGGTCGCTAACCGCACGTCAACGAATCGCCGGTACTACACGGAAGACCAGCTGAAACTGTTTCTGGGCAAACAGGCTGAAGAAACTGCAAAACCGAAACGCCGTATCGCTTATCTGCGCGTATCCACAGCTGCGCAACGGGTGGATCTGAAAAATCAACGTGCGGCGGTGGAACAGTACAACCGAATCAACGGTATTGCGGGAGTCGAGTATGTGGAAGAGGTCGGAGGAGGGCTTTCGTTCACTCGCAAGCGGTTCAGGGAGCTGATGCTCGCGGTGGAGAACGGTGAAGTTCGAGAAATCCAGGTCGCTCATAAAGACCGGCTGTGCCGGTTCGGGTATGACTGGTTCGAGTGGTTCTGCGGGAACCACGGATGTACGCTTACCGTGCTCAATCAGCAACAGTTGTCACCGGATCAGGAGATGATTCAGGACCTGCTTGCGATCGTTCACTGTTTCTCTTCCCGGTTCTACGGGTTGCGGCGTTACAAGGCCAAGCTGAAGGACGTGATGCGCGATGCCGACGCTGAGTCATCGGATTCGCCTGAACCCGACGCCTGATCAGGAGCTGTACTTCAGAAAGGCGGCGGGCACGGCTCGTTTCGTCTACAACTGGGCTCTTGCCGAATGGAATCGGCAGTATCAGGCGCATGTCGAGGATCCGTCTCGTCCGAAGCCGTCCGCCGCAGCCATCAAGCGGCAGTTCAATGAATTGAAATACGAGCAGTTCCCGTGGATGCACGAGATCCACAGGGACGCTCACGCGCAGCCCTTCGCCAACCTGGCGAAGGCGTTTTCCAGCTGGTGGAAAGCGCTTGAAAGCGGGGGCCGGTGTAAAGCTCCGACGTTCAAGCGCAAGGGTCGAAGCCGAGACGGCTTCTACATCGCCAACGACAAGCTGTCTTTGGACGGCAACCGCGTGCGTATCCCCGTGCTGGGTTGGGTGGACATGGCGGAGGTGCTGCGGTTCCCCGGCAAGGTCCTGTCCGCGGCTGTATCTCGTACGGCGGATCACTGGTTCATCTCCATTTCCGTAGACGTGTCCGATGAAACATATCGCAGACAACGCCTGTCCGACGGAGTGGTGGGCGTGGATCTTGGCGTCAAAGCCGCCCTGACCTGCTCGAACGGGGAAGTCTTCGACGCACCGAAGCCGTTGAAAAACGCGTTGCGTCGACTGAAGATCCGGCAGCGCCGAGTCACGCGCAAGGTAAAGGGCTCGAAGAACAGGGAAAAGGCCAAGATGCAGGTCTCCCGACTGCATGAGCGCATCACGAATCTGCGCAACGACTGGACGCACAAGATCACGACGAAGCTGGTGCGCGAAAACCAAGCCATCGGCCTTGAAGATCTGAACGTGTCCGGAATGCTGCGGAATCACAAGCTCGCCCGCGCCATCGCCGACATCGGCTTCGGCGAAATCCGAAGGCAGGTGACGTACAAAGCGCTCCGCTACGCGAGCGAGCTCGTTCTGTACCCCAGATTCGCACCGTCGTCGAAGAAGTGTCATGTTTGCGGGCATGTACTTGCGACGCTGTCCTTGTCCGTGCGCGAGTGGACGTGTCCTCGCTGCGGGGACTTCCACGACAGGGACCTCAACGCAGCGAAAGTCATCGAGCAGTACGTGCGCGACAGCCTTGTCCTCTGTTGATGGACACTACCGGTGGCTGCCGGGAAGTGACGGCCGTCAGATACGAGCAGGCGCACCAAGGCCACTCGGGGCGGCAAATCTAACGAGTGAGCATATTTGCTCACTTTAGAGAAAGCAG
>JAKPPK010000292.1 GCA_029547385.1 Candidatus Latescibacterota bacterium | reverse complement strand
AAGGCCTGCTCATCGATGAGAACACGCCCTCCCACACGTTTGATCACCGCTTGAAAGCCGTTTTTCTTCTCGTGGAACACCAACCAGCGCAGACCTCCAGGAGGCGGCCAAGGGTGGTATTCGTTCCACTTCGTGAGCGGGATGAGTCGGGGAACCTTGGTCTTCTGGCCTGGTGCCACAACTGCCTCGTCCATTTTTTAGTCTCCTTCAAAGGATGCGGCACTATCGCCGCTGTATTAACGAGACCGAAATGAGGCAAGCTGTTTCTCGCTGTTACAGGAGAAGACGACCGTTACAGGGCGGACGAATACCCGCGTCTGGGGCTCCGATGCCAAAACATCGGGATCAAATGGGGGCGACCGGAAAGAAGAAAAAAAAGGAAAACAACACCCTCCCAACAACTGAACCAGTTTTCGTTATTACTGCTCCATCTCCTTCAATCGTTCATGAAAGCCTCCCGCGCATTTTCCTGACCTCATACTGCAGGTGCTCAAGTTCCTCGATTCCGTCTGTTCGGGGAAGCAACGTGAAATGGCGCCGAGGCCAGATTCGGTCGTAGTTCCTCACGATCGTGTCCCAGATCGGCTCGGCCATCAGATTGCCGTCCGGTGCACATTGTTTGGGGAACGCGTTTACAGCCCACAGAACGCTTCGCCTCAAATACTCCGTTTGGACTTGCGGCGAGTCGTGAGCACGAAGGTTGCGGGGAGGCTTTTTGTGGAGCACGAACGAAGTTCGCAGCAGCTCAGCAATCTGGTCCTTTTTCATCAGTTTGGTTCCTGAACCAGGCCAAATCCGAGACTTGTTTCGCAGTACCGCGTCTGCGACGCGCTCAGCAACCCACCCGCATTTGCCCCGATAAACGGGTCCTCCATGACACATCACGCAAAGGGCGCCGAAAATGCAATCGGCCGCAGTTTCTGAGTAGTTCACTGTGCACTGTTTCTTCACCAGGACGCGGTTGTAAGCCTCACAAGACCGGGAAGACATCTCGGCCCTCGCAGAAACCGTCGCGGCTTGTGACTCCTCGGGTACCACGGAGGATTTGGCCTCGGAGAGATCTCTCAGAACTATCACCGTATTGGGCCCGAGATCCTCGACATCCCCATACTGCTCTTGCCAGCGGATCGCGTCATCCACCGTTCTCGGCATCCAGTCTACAACCAACTCCTGTGTTTCGGTTTCTCCCTCCATCTGTGTCAACCACGGTTCCATTTCGTCAAGCCAGCGTCTATCGAGGCATTCCTCCAACTCCGGAGGCATCGCCCCCCAAGACCGTTTCCATTTTCGCCAGTCAAGAAACTCCTTTGGTTTTACACAGAATCCTTTGCCTACCGCAGTCGCCCTTAATTCCCCAGCCTCGATCGCGCGAATGGCCATCCGATGGAACGGGTGGTCCAGCAGATCTTGATCATTTTGGTCAAGAAGGCCTTCCCCGAGGTAGTCATGGTTCGGGTCGGCGAATTGCGATTCCTTGTATTTGGTCGTGAGCCGAATCGCTTGGGTCAACGTCCACGACGCGTAGTCCAATGCAAGGTCCCATGTGATATTGCCCGCCGGCTTCTTCATCGCCGGACTCCCCCCATCCGCCGGTCCGGCGCCATCAATACGGATCCCATTTTGATCGAGGAAGCGCAACAAATCAGGCGGCATGGGGCCTGCGAAGGTTATTTGCGCTCGCCATTTGAGGAAGTCCAGAGGCCTGACCACTTGCTGAAGACGTCCTGCGTGAACCAGCTTGAGGTCACCACAATCAATAGCTCGCTGCGCATGTTCGTAGATCGGGTGTTCCATCACCTCATAGTCCGGCGGGTCCAGCATTTCCTCGGTCACATCCAACCAATGTCGGATTTCCTCCGGAGATCGGTCTGGCAACTCAGTGGTGTAACGGATGGCGTTAGTCAGGTACCAATAAGGGGCGTCCCAGAGTTCGGACCAGTTGAGGTTACACTCGACCCTTTTGCCTTTCTCCGAGCACCAATAGGTCATGTCTCCAATCCCCTCTCCGCCCCTGTCGGATGCCCGCTCTCTTTACCCCCGACCCTGGAACACACCTGGTGTTGGAAACCATCGAGACGCACCCCTGCGATCTCAGCGTCCCTTGACAGACCGCGATTCTGGCTTCCGCCTCTACTGCACCTCCTTCAACAGACGTGCGCATGACGGCAAACCGCCGTCGTGTAACAACTTGGTCCTGTTGCGTCAGGTTTTCCCGCCAAAAATCGCCGCGTTCATCCTTTCCACCACCGCGCTTGTGTGTGCCTCCGACAAATGTGCGTACCGTTTCACCATTTGCAGCGTCTTGTGGCCCAACACCTCCGAAATTTCCGCAAGCGTGGCACCGTTCATCGCGAGGTAGGATGCCGCCGAGTGCCGGAGGTCGTGAAAGCGGAAATCCTTGACCTCCGCGCGTTGGACAGCGTGATCCCACGCGTTCCGGATGTCGATGGACCTGGCGTGTCCGTTGCCCGCATTCGGTGCGGGGAATACTAAGTCCGTGCAAGCTCCTCCACTCTCCTGGGCAACCTTGGAAAGCTCCTCCAGAGCACGACCCACAAGCGGCACCACACGTGCTGTTGATGTCTTCGTGTTCACGGGAAGAAGCGTTACAGTATGACGCCCGAAGTCCACACGATCCCACGTGATACCCAGAATCTCATTGCGCCGCATCCCAGTGCTCAGCGCGAGCACCACGATCGGGTAAAGATACCGGTTCCTGCTCTCCTTGCAAGCGAGTAACAGACGCTCCCGCTCGTCATGGGACAGGAAACGAACGCGACCGTCGGGTTGCCTCGGTTTGGAAACTTTTCGCAGAGGGTTGTCGTCCACCCAACCCCATTCCTTCATGGAGATCGAGTAGCAGTGGCTGAGCGCGGCAAGATAACGGTTCACCGTACTCGGTGAACGAGGTTTGGCATAGTGGGTGGTCCCGCGAGCCAACTCGTCACGTTTCTCGGCGATGAGCGCCGGCGTCACGTCCGAGAGCAAACAGTGGCCGATCTGTTCTTTCCACCAGCGCAGTTGTGGTCCCTGCGCTTCTCGGGTGCCAGGACGCTTGCTGGGCAATACCTGACGCGAATAACGGTCGATCATTTCGCCGAACGTGTGCCTCTTCGACTCAGCCGTTCGCAGGTAACGACCGGCTTTCATATCAGCTTCGGTTTGTTGCACCCATTCGCGGGCATCTGTTTTGCGTTCAAAGGTTGCCGTGATCGGCGTGAATCCCTTCAACCGGATCTGGGCTCGGAAGCGCCTTTTCCCGTCGAGAGTAATTCGCTCTTGGATCGTGGCCACGGGGAAACCCTTTGTCGACCGCCTTGCGCGGCGGTCTTCGCTCTTCGACGCAGAGACCTTTTGTTACGGGAGAGTACGGCAACTCGGCGACGAAACCAACACCTTCCGGAAAGAATGTGTACGGTGCGCGACTTGACGTTGTAAATAATGATGTTACGATCAATCACCGAACACGATGGCACGTTTTGGCACACTTGAGGGGTTTCGCAGGGCTTTTTTCAAATTGTGCCATGAGTGTGCCATGGAGGTTATAGGGGAACGAAAACAGGGACTCACGTGATCCCGTAAGTCCCTGTTTTTACTGCAATGCCGAAGGTGGGAATCGAACCCACACGTCCTCGCGGACACCGGATTTTGAGTCCGGCGCGTCTACCAATTCCACCACTTCGGCTTCTGAACGGTCGCTGCCTTCCCCGCCTTTCCCTTTGCCCCGGAAAAGATGCCGGGATGGCGAAATATTAAGGTAGTCACACGCCCTTTCGACGGTCAACCGTCTCGGGATTGTCAATTCCCGGGCGCAAACAGATCAAAATTGCGTCTCACGCGGTACTGGGTCCCGCAGCGCGAGGGGTTTGTCCAGTATTTCCGCCATAACGACTGCTCGCTTGAGGTCCCCGCGGCCGATTCCAAAGCGTTTTGCGCGGTGGACGGGAGCGGATGGCGCGGCGTCAGCAACGGTACGCCGCGAGAAACTCTCTCCTTCGTGCGCGTCGATATCGGCTGCAGACACCTTCTGAACCGGCCGTGGTTGAGCCTCACGTTTCCAATCTTCCGGCACAAACACCGGCTCCTGACTCGGTACCGAAGCAGTTTTCGCCGCACGTTCGTCCAGTTCCCGCTGCATCTCCTTGAAAAGGGGGCGTGCCGGGACCACTGGCTGTGGCTCCGGGCGCTCCTTCTCGGCGTCCTCTTCGTCCGTGGGCATTGCAGGGACCGGTTGCGGTCGAGAAGGCGGTTCCGGTGGCGCAGGTTTCCAGAGAGGGCCGAAAGGCCCCGGAGCCACGGGAGGCGGACCGGCCGCAGGCGATGGTTTCGGGGGCTTCCCCGCCTGTTCCCGCGCGCGCCGTTCAGCCTCCTGTTTTTCCTTTCGTTTGCTCAGGAGCGTGGAGGCAATGCTGATGATGATGAAGATGATCAGCCACGAGAAATCCACGCTCAGCTCCTTGCCGGCGGGTTATCCCCGGCTTGCGGGGAAACGCCTTCGCGCGCAATGGCGGATCTCATCTCGGTGTCCGAGAGAATGTTTTTCATCCTGTAGTAGTCCATGACACCGATGTGTCCCTTGCTGAACGCTTCCGCCATCGCCAGAGGAATCTGGGCTTCAGCTTCCACCAGCTTCGCCTGCATTTCCTGTGTTCTGGCTTTCATCTCCTGTTCCAGCGCAACCGCCATCACTCGGCGCTCCTCGGCTTTCGCCTGCGCAATCCGCTTGTCAGCTTCTGCCTGATCGCTCTGCAATTTCGCGCCGATGTTGTCCCCGACATCCACGTCTGCGATATCGATGGAAAGAATCTCAAAGGCGGTTCCAGAATCCAGCCCCTTCTCCATCACCTTCTTGGAAATCACATCCGGGTTCTCAAGCACCTGTTTGTGGCTGGATGCCGAACCAATTGCGCTCACGATTCCTTCGCCAACACGGGCGATAATCGTCTCTTCTCCCGCGCCACCAACGAGCCGATCGAGGTTGGTGCGCACCGTGACGCGGGCCTTTGCTTTGAGCTGAATGCCATCCATCGCCACGGCATCGATTGTGGACCGGCCGCGGGAGGGATCAGGACAATCGATCACCTTTGGTGTGATGCTCATCTTGACTGCTTCGAGCACGTTCCTGCCTGCAAGATCGATCGCGGCAGCGCGTGCAAATGGAAGCTCGATGCCGGCCTTGTTCGCCGAAATCAGTGCGGCAACCACAAGTTGGACATTTCCTCGCGCCAGATAATGCGCTTCCAGTTCGTCGATCTGCAGATTGAGCCCGGCTTTCGTCGAAGTGATCAGCGAAAGGACAATTCGCGCGGGGGGCACATTCCGCAGACGCATGCCGATGAGCGTGGAAATCTTGACCGGAACATTCGCAAACTGCGCTTCGATCCACAGCCGCACCGGAATGAAATACGTGAACAGGATGAGGAAAACGATTACTGCGAACACGCCGACCGCCACAAGGAGCGTCTGATCGTACATTGCAATCCCTTTCTGGTCTACGCGGCGTTGACTCCGCGCCGCTGGCACTTTTCGAAACCGTTAACGGGAAAACTCACAGGGCTTTCACCTTTATGTGGTTCCCTTCTATCTGAACAACCTCCACTGCTTGTCCCGCCTCGGCGATGGGGCCCAGGACTGTTACGTCGTACCTTCTGTCCCCTATCTGCACGATCCCCGCCGGCCGCAACTTCGTTACGGCCACTCCCCGCGCACCGACCTGCGGCAGTAATTCGCGCGCTTTGGTTTCATCCCACACCTTGCCGGGAGAAACGGACGGATTTCGGAGTTGCTTCATGCCACCCGTCCGGGCGGTGCGGGAAATCATCAGTACCGATCCCAACAATGTCACGCAGAAAACCACCACCGCCTGCCATGTTCCGAGATGGAGATTCGCGTACCATACCGCCCCGAGAATTGCGGCAATCGCGGCGATTCCCGTGATTCCGAACCCCGGAATCACGAACAGCTCAAGCATGAGCAACACAAAGCCGAGGAGCGCAAGAGCTATCACAAATGCCCACGTAACAACCATTTCCGCGCCTTCCGCCTTCCGCGAGGCTGACAATTACACCCTTCGAACAACAAGACCCCGGAGACCATCCACTTCCACTACTTTGACGGACGCACCGTTTTCAATATGCTCGCCGTCAGTAACTGCATCGTAGTACTTGCCGCCGATCGCAACGCGCCCTACCGGACGAAGCGGCGAATCGGCAACGCCCACGGCACCGAGAAGGTTCGGTTGTGGCCCCGCTGCCGAAGCGGTCTGACCAGTTCCCGGGTTCTGGCTCTTTTCCAGCATCAACTTTCGGAACATTGGCAATTGTGAAAAGGACTTGATCAAGACCAGCGCACCGATGAACGTCAGCACGACGGCCATGCCGATAGAAGTGAACGCATGCGTCAGATCGCCGGGGCTCACGAGATCGATTCTGCCCACCAGACTGAGGAACAGACCGGTCAGCACGAGCGCGCCGCCGATGATTCCGAGTATTCCACCCGGCACGAACAACTCCGCCACAATCAACGCAACTCCCGCCGCAAAAAGCAGAAGTTCCTCAATCTGTGCAAGCCTTACTATCCAGTGTGCCCCGAAAAAGAGCACCAGGCACGTTATGCCGGCAATCCCGGGAAGACCGAACCCCGGGCTCGTGAGTTCGTAAATCACTCCAAGGGCGCCCACCGTCATGAGAAGGCCACTCACCACAGGATGCGTGAGGAACCGGACGATGTGTTCCGCCCAGTTCGTTTCGAGGCGAACCATTTTGGCGCCCTCGAGACCGTTGTAGCGGAGGGCCTCCGCAAGCGAGGCAGCCTGCATCTGGGCAACACCGAACGCGATCGCCTGGTCGGTGCGCAACGTGAGCGGTCTCGGCGCGTTTTCCAGGCCAGGGACAACGATCGAGGAATCCACCATGGCTTCCGCGAGACGCGGGTCGCGGCCCTTCGCGCGCGCTGTTTCGCCCATGATGCTACGGAAATAGGAAACAACCTTGTTGGTCGCAACGGCGCCACTCTGATCTACTGGCGTGGCCGCGCCGACAGCACTTCCCGGCGACATTACAATGACATCTGTCGCGTAGGAAATGAGAGCTCCCGCGGATGCCGCGTTGTTGTGAATGAACGTGATTGTTCGGACGTCGGTATTCAGGAGTGCCGTTCTGATTTCGTCGGCGGCGTCAACACGTCCCCCGTAAGTGTTCATCTCTATCACAAACGCCGCGGCGCGCATTGCTTTCGCTTCATCAAGCGCGCGCCCGATGAATGCGGCAAGGCCCCCGTCAATCATCCCCTCGACCTGAACAACCGCGACTGTCTTCCCCCTGCCCGCCATGCGCCCTGCAGGGAACTCGGATTCGAGACGCTGCCAGAGGCTGTCGCGAAGACCGGCTTTCGGGGAAACGGAATCAGCCGCCGGGGTTGCTTTCCGCAACGAATCGGCAGCTTCGCCGCTCGCACTTGCGCCAACAAGCAAACCGCCTGCAATCAGGATAAAATAAGTGGTGCGCCACGCGGAACGCCGCATATTCTGCACCCCCAACGGGAGTCTCGTTACAACATGTAACAATACATCTTACGACAAACACCGGAATAGGTCAACAATATGCGCGCCCGTTGGCTTTTTGGCGCCTGCGTGTGTTTCGTTAAAAGGGGAAACACAGAAGGAAAGGATGCGTTGTCCGTGGACAGATTCTACATCACAACCCCGATTTATTACGTGAACGGCCCGCCGCACCTCGGCCATGCGTACACCACCGTTGTAGCCGATGCACTCACTCGTTTTGCTCGTCTTGAGGGTAAGGACGCGTTCTTCCTTACCGGCACAGATGAGCACGGCGAGAAGATCGCGCAGAGCGCGCAATCCAAAGGAATCGCGCCGCAAAAATGGGTAGACGACGTCAGCGCCCAGTTCCGCAAACTCTGGCCTGAACTCCACATAGAACCCGACGATTTCATCCGCACAACGGAGGAGCGCCACATACGCGTGGTGCAAGCGATCCTCCAGAAAGTGTTTGAATCCGGGGACATCTATTATGGCGAGTACGGGGGCAACTATTGCGTCGGTTGCGAGCGGTTTCTCGATGATGACGAACTGGTCGACGGCAAATGCCCTGATCACGGCGTTGCGCCGCGCTTCGTGAACGAAGCGAATTACTTCTTTCGCATGAGCGGGTATCAGGACTGGTTGATCTCCCACATTCAAGAAAACCCGGAGTTCATCCGCCCGGAGCGCTATCGCAACGAGATTCTCGCGTTCCTCAGGAAACCGCTGAAAGATCTTTGCATAAGCCGGCCGAAAAACCGCCTTTCCTGGGGAATTGAGCTGCCTTTTGACAGCAAGTTCGTCACGTACGTGTGGTTCGACGCGCTGGTGAATTACGTATCAGCGCTGGGGTGGCCGGACGGGGAGCGGTTCGCGAAATACTGGCCGGTAGCCGAACACATCACGGCCAAGGATATCATCAAACCACACGGGATCTACTGGCCGTGCATGCTCAAAGCGGCAGGCATTCCTGTGTACCGCCACCTCAGCGTGCACGGCTTCTGGCGGGGCGCTGACGGGCGGAAAATGTCCAAGTCTCTGGGCAATTCTGTTGATCCTGCGGAAATGGCGCAACGGTACGGCGCGGACGTTTTTCGGTACGCGTTGTTGCGGGAAATGCCCTACGGGCAAGATGCGAATATCGGTGAGGAAATCATCGCGACGCGGCAGAACAGTGATCTGGCAAACGATTTGGGCAACCTGATCTCGCGGACGCTGAAGCTGGTGTTCCGTTCTTTCGGCGGCGTCGTGCCGCGTGTGTCGGAAACGCGCGTTGAAGATACCGCGCTTCGTGACCAATGGATCGGTGCGCTGACGGTCGTGCGCGAGGCGTGGCATGAACTTCGTATGTCGCAGGGGATAGAAACCGTAATCGATTGCATACGAGCAACAAACCGATATTTTGACCAGATGAAGCCGTGGGAGGTTGCAAAGCGCGGTGATACGGAACGTTTGGCGACAGTATTGGTATCCGCCCTCGACTCCATCCGGATCGCGTCCGTGCTGCTGACTCCCGTGATGCCAGAACGCATGGCGGAACTCCGCAGGCAGCTTGGCCTTACCTCATCGCCTTCTCTGGAAGAGGCAGAACGCTGGGACGGGTTCGCCGAAGGCCACCGGCTTGCGGAAGGACAATCCCTTTTTCCCCGAGTTGACCTCGAAGAGGTTCGCACGCGGGAGCTCCATCGCCGTGAGGCCGCGACTCAATCTGGAACCGGCGACAAACCCGAGCCGGCACCGGTGGAAAGCGCTGCACCAGTAACCATCGAGGAATTCCGCCGGGTTGACCTTCGTGTGGGCACCATCATTTCCGCAGAACCCGTCCCGGGGGCCCGGAAGCTTCTCCGACTCCAGGTGGACATAGGTGAAGCTGCTCCCAGACAACTCGTCGCAGGGCTGGCCGAGCAATTCGAACCGGCTCACCTCCTCGGGAGGCAGGTCGTCGTCGTTGCGAATCTTGAACCGGCAATTATCCGGGGTATAGAATCTCAGGGAATGATTCTCGCCGCGGACGATCAGGGCCGTCTGGCACTTCTTGGCCCCGCTGCCGCCATGCCAAACGGAGCAAGGATCCGTTAACACCCGAGGGACTCGTTCAGAACAAAGTGGGAAGGTAGTGCTGCGTTGCTGGATCTGTATCGGTGGCACCTCCGTGCTCGGCGGATGAATAACCCGGGTGCGATTGCGGTGGGGTTCTATTTTCTCTTTGCTCCACCGACACTCCTGCCTGCCGGTGACCAGGTCCACACTCTCACCGGCCATGGCAGCCCCGTGATGGCACTCGCATGCACGCGGGACAGCAGATACATCCTTTCGGCCGGCAGAGGACAGGTTATTCAGTGGAATGTGCGCAACGGGTCGCGGGTGTTCACCCTTATTCACCCGGGGTGGGCTCTCAGCATTGCCGTCGCGCCGGATGGCTCACAGTTCGCAACTGGGTCCGATGACGGCCTCATTCGTGTCTGGCGGCTGGACAATGGTGGTTTGTTGCGGACTCTGGAGGGACACAGGGGCCTTGTGGTGGCGCTGGCGTACAGCGATGACGGGACAACCCTTGCGTCCGCAGGTTTTGATTCGGTGGTTGCCATCTGGGACGTTGCCGGCACCGAAGCCGTTCGGCTCCTCCGGGGTCACGCAGGGGAGGTGAATGGCGTTCTTTTCAGCGCAACGGGCGACACCGTCTTCACGTGTTCCGCAGACGGCACCACTCGTCTGTGGAACACGCACGACGGGTCCCTGCTTCAGGTGTTTCGCGGGCATTCGGATTCAGTCCGAGGGGTGGCTCACTCGCGGCGCGAGAACATCCTGGCAACGTGCAGCAACGACTCCACGGTGCGCCTTTGGGACGTCAAGAGCGGAGAATGTGTGCGCGTCCTGCGTGGGCATTCCGATGCCGTATCCGCGGTTGCGTTCAGTCCGGACGGGCGGTTTCTCGTTTCGACGGGTTCGGACCGGACTGTGCGCGTCTGGCG
>JAKPPK010000291.1 GCA_029547385.1 Candidatus Latescibacterota bacterium | reverse complement strand
CTGCACGTCAAACGCGAGCTGTCCGGCCATTGACTCGATCTTCGGGAGATACCGTTTGAGCATTCTCCCCGCTTCAGAGTCGGGCATCTCGTGAGAATACCCTTCGACCAACCGGCAAAGCTCGGCGAGCTTGTCGGCGTTTTGCCGCATTTCTTTGTGTGTCATAGTTAGCGGGAGAGGGTTATCGCTCGTCAATGAGAGTATCGACTCGGGTCACAATAGCCGAGGGAGCAGAGCGCTTAAGGATCCTTTCCGCTTCGATCGTCCCCAGTTTGCGGGATGCTGTGATTTGCGTTGTCCACTCACGGCGCTGGCCGTAGCCGTCTCTGGTATTGTAGGTGATGGTGTTCAGGATTTTTTTCATGGGGGTTTGGATTGAGGTTAACGAGGGGTGTTGTTTTCCACGGGGGTTAGCGTTGAACGGGGCGGTGTCAGCGTTGAACGGGGCGGTGTCAGCGGGGCCATTCAAGGGTCACGACAAAGGCCCGTCTGTCGGCTGTTGGGCGAGGTATTGGAGGACGATCATGGTACGATTGATTTGGCGGAGCGGGGCTGTGGCGGACGGTCGGGAGGTTAGAGCGCGGCAGTCCAGTGCGACTCGACCCACACGCGGATTTCCTCGCACGTCGCTTCGTTCGGGCCGGTGACCGATTTCGCGGTTTCGCCGGTTGTCACATTGATTCCGGGAAACTCGTTTTCGATGAGATTCGCAACGTCGCCGGCGATTCGGAGCGCGTCGGCATCCGTGCATTGCGATCCGTAGTAACCGGCATCGGTGCCAACGCGGATGGAGTATTGGGAGAAGTCGTTCATTGTCGTTTCGTTTTTTCTGAGGTTGGTGGAACGAGATTGCTCCCCGCTGCCCTCCCTCCCGCAAACGGGCGAGGGCAGAAGGGGGGAATCAGGCGGAGGGCTGGCCGGTGGCGCGGGCGGCGACAAGTGCCGGGAGGCAGAAGGTGGGTTCGGTGTTTTCCATGGGGGTTAGAACTCGTTGGCGATGCCGTAGGCGAGACAGAGGGCGAGGAATTGGTTGCGGGTCATGGGCGGAGGGTCATTGCGTGCGGTGCTGGGCTTTCCGAACGTGGGCGAGTGCAGCTTCCCAACGCTCACGGCGCGCAAGCAACGCGCGGTTGAACTCGTTATTCTCTCCCGTGAGACAAAGCGCGAAACGCTCCATTTGCTCACGGTAGAGTTCCTCAAAGTACCCCGAAACAACGGTGCGACCCTCCCGGACCATCGCAATGCCGCCGGCGGCACCGTCAGGGCGAGAGATCCAAATCTGAAACCCATCCCCGAGGGGGCGGCCGATTGCTACGGTTTCACCGTTCAAGGCGTCGAACAGGGCCAACTGGGCGACGGTGTAGGCGCGGTCAAGCCCATCGAACTCGGCGAGTTTCTGTTTTTGGGTCTTCATGGATAGAGTGGTTAGGGGTTGAATTGAGGTTAGCGGGAGAGTGAGCCGCCAAGGGTGGCGGAATCTCGTTCGAGTTGTTGTCTGGCGTCCGCCAATTGGGATCGGAGCGAGGCAACCTCACGTTGTGCGGATTCACAGATTCGCTGCACGATGTCGCACTGTTCCTCGGCGTTCTCGGCGCGTTCTGCCAGTTGGGCGATGCGGTCAAGTGGATTCATGGGATTAAACTTTCTTCGCTTCGGCGATGAGATCACGGCAACGGGTGAGTTCCGGCCGGCGATTTTTCAGCTCCTCTTCTAAGTACGAAAGCAGGGCA
>JAKPPK010000276.1 GCA_029547385.1 Candidatus Latescibacterota bacterium | reverse complement strand
GCGATAAGAATCAGTAACAGAAAGGTTGCGACGAGGAATGGAAGCACTCCGGCATGGTAATTTGTGGATTTGGATGCCCAACGGGCACGCTGGTTCAGGAAGGCAGACACACTGGAAACCGGTTGTGTGGCAACAAAAGATTCGGGAGATGTCGGTGCGACGATGCGCCATGAAGTCATCGTGTGCACGCGCTGGAGGAAGAGATCGTCGTCGCCGCTAACGATACCGCGTGCGTCTCCAAACCCGCCAACCTCATCGTACACCTCCCTGCGGTACGCGAGATTGCTTGCGGTGCTGTTCAGGGCCTCGCCTTCCCCGATGGTTCCTGCGCCGACGATCCTATGCGAGAGATAGTCTACCGCCTGGAGCCCTTCAAACCAGTTGCGAGGAGTTCGATACACGGTGTGTCCGACAACTACACCTACGTCAGGGGCAAATTCCCTGTTCAATGCCGTCAACCAGGTTTTTGGGTGATCGCAGTCGGCGTCCGTTGTAACGATGATGCGCCCGATTGCATGCTGGATTCCGGTGACGACTGCGTTCTTTTTGGGTGCAACGCCCGCCGGTACTTCGGTGATGTTCACAAGCCGGATTCGCGGGTTCTCGCGGCGCAGTTCCTCCACGATCGCCGCGGTACTGTCAGTCGAACGATCGTTTACCACGATGATTTCATAGAAATACTTCGGGTAATCCTGCTCAAGCAGGCCTTCCAGGCATTTCCGGATTGTCGCTTCTTCGTTCCTCGCCGGAACGATGACGCTCATGCTGTACTGCCAGTCGTTCTTGCCGGGCTTGATCTTCGTCAGACCGTGGACGATACGTGCCATCGCGTACCCGTATCCGCCCAGTGCCGCGGCCATTCCGCTTACTACCCATGTGCGTCCTGACATGAACTGATTCTCCCCTTTGCGTGCTCAGGAAGCAGAGTGCTCGCGCTGCTCTGGAATCCACCGCAGCAGAAACAGTCCTACCGCGAGAAGCAGATACGCGAACGCCACCGTGTACACCAAATGCGCTTTCGCCCCGGACAAAAGCCAGGGGAGGTACATCTCGCCGGTCGCGAATGGCGAATGCATGATTCCGACGCTCGTAAGCACGGCCGCGCCAAAAAACAAGCCTGCTGCGGCTGCATACCGCCGGTCCGTGATGAATGCCGTGGCACCCGCCCAGACCATTGAAATAAAGATAAACCCGTTTGCCATGATAAGAAGCGTTTGATGTACCCCCTGCATCTGCGGAGGAATGCCGTTCTGTGCCGGCAAAAACTGGCCCAGTTCGACGATGATCAGGTCCGCGATTACCGGAATGAAGGCGATCGCGACCGCCGGTGCGTGGCGGGATGGAGTGGCTGTGAATGCCTGTGCGGTGATCTCAAGTCCGACAAAAATCAGGATCGGGGCAGTCGCTGCTCTCGGGATCAGGTCGACGAAAAAACTCAGATATCCGAATACCCCACCAAAGCCGATGAACAGAGCCGTTGCCAGTGTGTACGCTGCTCTTCCCCCCATCCTCTTGTAGGCGGGATGGCCGATATACGGTGTGGATTGCAGAACGCCCCCGCAAAGCCCGCCCAATACGGTGGCGAATCCTTCCACGAGCAAAATGTCGCGCGTGTTGTACTCATCCCCGGCCGCCGCTGCGCTTTCCATGCAATCGATTCCGCCGACGACCGTCATGATGGCCATGGGTACGGCGATTGGCAGATACCGCAATGCCGGGCCCAGTCCGTCCAGAAACGCCAGTGTGGGGATCGGCAGTGCCACATGGAACGAGGCCCCGGCCAGCGCGT
>JAKPPK010000253.1 GCA_029547385.1 Candidatus Latescibacterota bacterium | reverse complement strand
GTTTCAGCGATCACAATGTCGAATTTCTTTGCCGCTTCCGCGTACGCGTTGACGACGTCATCCGAAGCCGTGCCGTCCACCGGGCAGTACGCCGCGCGGTACCCCGCTATGCCGTGTGCTGCAGCCCATGCTTCTGGCGTTCCTGCTTCGTCGAAAACCGGGGCACCAAGTCGCATTCTCAGGCTCCTGTTGTCTGGTCCTGGATCAAAGGGTGAAAGTCGTCGTCCAGCGGAAACACCGGCCTTCGTTGGTGGCGGTACGTGAAACGCCGGATATCCAGCGCGGTGATTCCGGGTGTATCGAGTTCCACCATACGTCCGGCGATGGGCGAATAGGCAGCCCGATGTGCGATTGCGGCCTTCACGACGATTGTACGGCACCGGGTCGGCTCGATGCCCAGAGAACGAAGCTGCTCCAGATTCCACATCGGGGAACGCTTCTCCGTCGCGATGATTGTCACCCCGCGAGCGTCGATCACTGCGGTACGCCCCATGTCCTCCCTCAATCCCTCCCGCATCGGACCGACGTTCACAAAAAGCCCGCTGGAAAGAAGCCTCACGTCGCCTTCAGTTTCCACCGGTTCCCCGTGTAATGCGTCGGTTTTCCCTCCGATACGAAAACGTGCACGGCCGCGCACTCCCGTTTCAATCGCCCTCTGAACAGTTTCTGGGTCGTGCACCAACACGACGGCTCCCGAAGAGTGTTGTTCAAGCAGCTCTTTCAGAACGATCGTCCCGTCCCCCGGTGCTCCTCCCCCGACGTTGTCGCCCGTGTCGACCAGAACAACCGGAGTCGGACCGGGTTCGTTCGCCTGTCGGACGGCATCCTCCACGGATACCAGGTCCGTCCGGAAGCTGTGCCGCAGGTCCCACGCCTTCCGGGCGATGGCCTCGCCAGCACGCACGGTATCCGGGTCGCCTTTTTCAGATACCGTGACGACGGAAATTCCATGGTGAGGAACGTCTGCCCATTGGAAGCCACCAAACACGCTTGCAGAGATACAACCCGCGGCACGGCGGACGTCGTCCGCTGCGTCCATCAGGCACCGCATAGGTGCGCAGGCGGTGAACTGCGTCAGCAAGTTGGGCACCACCGGTACCTGAACGCAGTGAGCAATCGGATGGGTCTCCCCGCGAAGCGTTTTCGCTAGTATTTCCGCCGCTTCCTTGCCCCGGTCACGGTAATCCGTGTGAGGGTACGTGCGGTACCCGACCACGGCGTCAACTGCGGCAACCATCTCTGGCGTCACATTGGCGTGGAAGTCCAGTGTGGCAACTATCGGGACGTGTCTTCCCACGGCCTTCCGAACCTGGTGCAACCAGAAGGCGTCCGCGTCTGTCCGCGTCTCGCAGACCATCGCGCCGTGGCACACGAGAAGAATGCCCGCGATATCCTGTTCCTGAGCAATCCTGCGGGCCAGTTCACCTGCAAGCTCCTCCAGATCGCGCGCCGCAACCGGGCCCGACGGCATCCCCCACGCGACAAGTGTGGGAACAGCTTCCCCGCCAATCGCTTCGATACCGTCCAGAAATCCTGCGACCTCTGAGTTCGTGCCCCGCCAGTAGTCAATGATGGCACCACCGGTCAGCAGACTCGACGACCGGAAATCCTCGAGCGTTGTCAACCTCGCCGAGAAGGAATTGGATTCGTGATAGATTCCACCTATCGCGATACGCATGCGTTCTCCCGCGTCGCCAACGGAAAAGCGGCGCTGAAAAGCCTTCAGAGCCGCTTCCGGTGAGAAATCGCCAGAAATCAAAAACCGCGCTTCTTGTTCACCACGTTAAGGAGCGGAACACCCCGAACGAATCTCCACAGGTTCTCCCGGAGAATGACGAACCGCCTTCGATCGACGGCGTCGGTCATTCCACCGATGTGGGGAGTGATCGTGACGTTGGGAAGTGTCCAGAGAGGGTGATCCGCGGGCAAGGGTTCTGGATCCGTCACATCAAGCCCGGCACCGCCGAGATGTCCGCTGCGAAGGGCCTCCACGAGCGCATCAGTGTCCACCACGGGCCCGCGGGAGGAATTGATCAGGTATGCGCCTTTCTTCAGGCTCTGGAGCCGCTCTCGATCAAACAGCTTGCGCGCGGTTGTTGCCGGAGCCGTGATGAAGATCACGTCCGCGAGGGGCAACACATCGTCGATCCGGTCCGGGCGGACAAGCTCCACCCCTGCGGCAGCTTTCCTGACCGGGTCAACTCCGATGACGCGCATCCTGAAGGCTTTCGCACGGTCCGCGACCTCCGACCCGATGTTCCCCAGCCCTATCACCACCGCCGTGGCCCCGTACAATTCGAATCCTCGCAGTGTGTCCCGGAGCCAGGTTAGGCGGTCAGGCCGCACCGTATTGGCGTGCACCTGAGTCGTCAGAGCGAGGAGATGCCCCATGGCGAGTTCGGCGATGAAAATGCTGTACACGCCTTTTGAGTTCGTAAGGACCACGGGACTCTCGACCATCTCAGGGAACAGATACCCCTCCACACCCGCAGCCGGTGAATGGAACCACCTGAGCCTGGCTGCTTTCGCCAGGATGTCCTTGTTAATGCCGCCGTTCAGGGCGTCGAGAGATGCCCAGTCAATCCCTTCTCTCGATTGAGGTCTGAATATCGTCGATCCCGGCGCGGCGGCGCGGAGTTCTTCCATCCAGGGTTCTGGCCACCGCTCGAATGTGATCATCGTGATGGGTTCTGGCGCATGCATCGGAAGTGCCCGTCCTTGAAAGCGAGTGAGATTTGCCGGATGCGGAGTACGTTCAAAATGTTCACGAAGCGCAGAAGGGGCAAGGGTGCGAGGTGAGCGACAAGCCAAAGCGACCGAGGCTCATACACCCCGAAAGGCGAGGAAAGCCGTCCTCGTAAGAATGACGAGGTCGAGAATCAGGGACTGGTTTTGCACGTAAAACAGGTCGTAGTGGATATTCTCGTGAATCGGATCGTTCCGGTGTCTGCTGGTCTGCCAGATACCCGTCATCCCGGGTTTCACTTTGTGACGCGCATCCTCCAGGGGACCGTATTGCCCGACGATGAAAGGCATCTCCGGGCGCGGACCGACAAGGCTCATCTCACCCCTGATGACGTTAAACAACTGGGGTAGTTCGTCCAGGCTGGTTTTCCGCAGAAACCTCCCCGCGCGGGTCACCCTCGAGTCGGATCCTTCTCTGGGACTGAAATCATAAGCCGAGGTTCCCACGGCCATCGTTCGGAACTTGTACATGGTGAACAACTTGCCATGCAATCCCACGCGCTTCTGTGCAAACAGGACAGGCCCTTGAGAATCCCGCTTTATCATCACAGCGATCGCGAGATAAAGGGGCGCGGTAACCACCAGCAACAACGTTGCACCCACAAGATCGACCGCGCGCTTGATTGCTCTCCCAACCTTCCCCATGGGCGGCTCGATTGTCAAATCCACTGAATGATCACGGGGACTGAAATGCGAGCCCCTTTCGTGTGGCTCAAAGCGAAATGGAATCCGGTGCTTCACCGCCGTTGCGGCCAGCGGCAGTGACGCGGGTGATGACTGCGGTACGCTGAACACGACTTCGTCAAACATGCCTATCGAGAAGAGGCGCTGCATATCCTCCCACGAGCCCAGACGAGGCCGCTGCGGCTGGTTCTCGATCGCCTCCGGAGTCAGGAGC
>JAKPPK010000233.1 GCA_029547385.1 Candidatus Latescibacterota bacterium | reverse complement strand
CGTTGATTGCAATCATACAGAACCCGCCCTGCGACGCCTTAATCGAAAACCGCAGGGAGTCCGCCGCCGACAAGCCCGACGCGGCGAGTAGTTCCGCCGCATCAGACTGTCGCAGTCGAGGACCAATCAGGTCTGCGTCTTCAATCGTCGCCGGTCGGAGCGTTACTTTGATGTCCGACAGGTATTCGACCATATTATGCCCTTCGTGAATTGAGGACGAAGTTCGCGGACCATTCGGCGTTGTGCCAGCAGGACCGCAAGTACGAACTGTTCTTCATCTTGATGGTTACTTCCCGCGAGTCCGCAAGGATGGGGAAGGTGAACGAGCCTGAGTAAAACACGATGTCACCCAACGAGAACTCAGGGGTTCCGAGCCGCCGGTTCAACTGGTAAGTGCGGGTCGTCCGGCCCGTAGCCGATACTTCAACCTCAAACCCGCCGCTGTTCTCATAGTAAATCGTACCGTCGAGAAGCTGAAGGCGCCCACCGACAATCGGCTTGCCGTCATCGCCGCCTTCCTTCACGAACTGCCGGGACCACGTTGCTTCAGCGGTGTAAGGCAGACCGATGAAGACAGCGTGGTCATGCCAATCGCCAGCCGCGCGGACCGTCGTTGTAGACGGGCGGGTGACGGGGGACAGAACCGTGCCAGCATCTTCCCAATCTTCGTTGAATACGACGGTGAGCGGGATGTTGGTCGCCAGTTCATACGGCAGGGTCCAAGTGGTCCAATCGTTTCCAGCATCATAGACGCCGGTCAGTTCAACCCGGTTGTCCAGCAGGATGAGGAAGCCAATGTCATCAATCGCGCCTTCCTCGACGGACATAGACATCAGGTGGAACCCATCAGCCCGTTTGATGATGAGATACATGGTCGTGTCAATGAGGT
This sequence comes from Candidatus Latescibacterota bacterium, assembly GCA_029547385.1. Taxonomy (GTDB): domain Bacteria; phylum Latescibacterota; class MWCZ01; order MWCZ01; family MWCZ01; genus MWCZ01. The sequence continues at coordinate 1,907 of JAKPPK010000233.1, read as the reverse complement.
CTCCACCGACGATTTCATTGTCAGCCGAGAGTTCCCACTTCACCCACGCGGATTGAAGTTTCTCATTGCCGGACCAGTAATACTTGTACCCAAACAAGGTCTGCGGCTCGTCAGAGTTCAGCGCAAAGAAGATGTCTGTGTTGGGGGAACCGATGAGTTTGTGGACACCGCTCGGGATGAGCTTCGGAACGTGAGCGGTGATGTCCGCCGCGTCGTTGGTGACAGTATCTTCCTGCATGAAATACTCCATGATACCGTCGTAATTCCCACGCGGATTTACAAAGTAGACGTTTGGTCCCTGACCGATGGGCTTGCACCGTGACGAACAAGCGAACTCAGTTGTCTGGTCAATCTTGATGTCATTCGGTGTTAGCATGGTGTCCGACGTAAGCATGAACTGCGTTTGGTCGGAGAACAGGAGCAGGGACTTACTGTACGGAACGGCATGGTTTAGGATGGAGACCTTAACGTGAGATGCCGTGGTATCAATCGGGTCGGTGTCCAGAACGTCAGTCACGGACTCGGGAAAGAAGTTGAAGAACTCTCCTGCCCGAGAGAAGATGACGTTTTCGTCCGAGATGAATCCGAGCCGGTTTCTGAAGAAGAAGATGTCATTGATTCTTCGCCCGATGAAGGACGGCAGGGGGCAGGTGTCATCATCCCCAACCATACGCTCGTCCCACAGACAGCGTTCCAGCGTGAACGTACCGTCCGGTTCGCGGACCAACTGCATCGGCATGGTGGAATCATCGAACAGGTTGGACTGAGACCAGCCCCGCGATTCCTTCCACACACCCGCCGACGCCCCGTCTTCGGACGTGTATTCAACGTAATAGTCGGTGACGACATCTTTACCGTCACCGAGGACGTTCAGCCTGACCCCGTCCCAACAGTTCGGCGGAAGGTCGGTGTACTTGTCAACGGTGTGCTTCATCCCCTTGATGCCGGTCTCCCCGTAGGAGTCCCACACCGCAAAGGTGAAGTCCGTATTGCGAGAAATCTTGAGAACAGACCCCTTGCGATAGACCGTGAAACCGCCGCCGCCAGCCTCAATCAGCGCCTTGAGGTCCGACGCAATCTGGTCGGTACGGTAGGTTGCCGGGCTGTTGGAGTCCCCTGTCGTGACGGTATAGTCCGTGACGCCGAGGGTGACGGTGTACTTGTTACTCTGAACGCCACGCTTCACCCACACGATAGCTTCGTAGGGAGCATCCTCAGGTTCTTCCGCCTCGTCCATAGCGACCTCGACGGTCTTGTTGAGGATGAACGTGTAGTCCGCCACGGTGACAGCCGCGAAGTCCTGACGCGGGTTTGAACTTGACAGGTACGTCAGTCCGTCCGGCGCGTTGACCGTCTTCTCGGTTCCAGCCATATCGTAAACCTTGATGGTCTGGTTGCCGATAAGGACAACATACCGCTCGGACGAATCCCGGTTGTAAAGGTGGACGAAATAGTCCGAGATGCCGGGAGTCGTGTTGAGTTTCTTTATATGCTTCAGCGGGGGACGGTTCGTCATCCCCTCAACGAGCGAAGGGAACACGTTGACCGCGTCAGCCACCTGAGAGGGTAGTCTGTTCGCCGCCGCCTGTTGGGAGATTCCGTTGTGAAAGCCGGGAATCCCTCTGCTGATTCTGTTCGACATTTTAATGAAGTCCTTTTAATGAAGTGAACTAGAAGTTCTATCTCCGAAGGCCGGGATTGTTCATGAGGATGTTGTACTTCGCCGTGTCACCCTCATATTCCTCAAAGACGCGCCGGGCTTCCTTCTCGTCCGCTTCAGTCCAAGTGCAGACGGAATCCGCGCCGAGAACTTTCTGTGCAAACCGGCGGGATGCTTTGAGGGCGATGTAGTTACGAGCCGTTTCCGGCAGGTCGGTCCACGCAAGGAACGTGACCGTGTCGAGCTT
>JAKPPK010000223.1 GCA_029547385.1 Candidatus Latescibacterota bacterium | reverse complement strand
GAAATTCGAAGCGGAATATGTAGCACACATAACCGATCACAAGTGCCCGGTAGGAAAATGCCGTGAACTGACCACCTACATGATTAACGACAAATGTATCGGATGCGGCGCGTGCGCCCGCAAATGCCCGGCGAACTGTATTACCGGCGAGCGGAAGACCAAGCACGTTATTGACCAGGCAGCATGTCTGAAGTGCGGAGAGTGCTTCAATGTCTGCAAGTTTGGCGCCGTGGAAAAGGTATAAGGTATTCAAGGAGTAACACCATGATCAATGTCAAGATAAACGGAAAACCGATACAGGTACCGGACGGAACGACCATCCTTGCCGCTGCAAAGATGCTCAACATCAAGATTCCCTCGCTTTGCTACAACTCCGATCTTCCCGCGTGGGCATCCTGCGGTATTTGTATCGTACGCCAGGAAGGCACCGCGCGTATGCTTCGCGCGTGCTGCACCAAGGTAACCGAGGGCATGAGCGTCATTACCCATGACCCCGAGATTGTAAAAGCGCGCCGAACCGTGCTGGAACTCATTCTTTCAAACCATCCCCAGGAATGTCTCACCTGTACCCGGAACGGCCAGTGTGAGCTCCAGTCGCTCGCGGCGGAATTCGGGCTGCGCCAGATCCGGTTCGAACATTTCATTATCGACCGCCCGCTGGACAACTCCAACCACGCCATCGTGTTTGACCGGAACAAGTGTATCAACTGTGGCCGCTGCGTTGAAGTATGCCAGCAGATGCAGAAAGTTAACGCGATCGAATACCAGGGACGCGGCGGCAAGACCGTTATCGGACCGGCCGCGCTCACCGAGCTCGCAGATTCACCCTGTATACGTTGCGGCCAGTGCGCTGCGCACTGCCCTGTCGGTGCCATTTACGAAGATCACTCCATGCGCAAGCTCTGGGACCGGCTCGCCGATCCCGACACCGTTACCGCGGTGCAGATTGCCCCGGCGGTTCGTGTTGCTCTCGGTGAAGAGTTCGGTATGGAGCCCGGCGACATTTCCAC
>JAKPPK010000184.1 GCA_029547385.1 Candidatus Latescibacterota bacterium | reverse complement strand
GCGTTCGCCCCTTCAGCCTTCGGGCAAACAGTCAATTCGGTATGAGTCGCATGGGTGCCATTACACGCGCACCACGGGGATCTGGCAAACCGTGTGGATGGAGCCGGTTCCGGACGCGCACGTGACGGGACTCCGTTTTGTCCCAGACCTTCATCAGGCGAAAGTGCTGGTAGAAATCCACGCTTCTAAAGCAGCGGAGGGAGCGTGCGCGGAAATCACCCTGAAGGCTGGTGACGAGATCGTTGGCTCCGGTGAAGGTCATGTCACCGGGGGTGTAGCGTTCGTTGTGGTGGCTGTGGACAGCGTTAGATTGTGGTGCCCGGAGGACCCCTTCCTCTACGACGTGTCCGTCCGTATGCGCGCGGTGGACCACGCGGAAGACGCCGTGAAAAGCTACATGGGCTTGCGCACTCTCGGCACACGCGGAAGGGCGCTGTTGCTCAACGGGCAAGCTCGATTTCAGCGGCTGGTTCTGGACCAGGGCTTCTACCCGGACGGCATCTACACCGCGCCGACGGACGAGGACCTCAAGCGCGACATCGAGATATCGCAGGCCGCCGGATTTGATGGCGCCCGTCTTCATATGCGAGTCTTCGAGCCACGATTCCTTTACTGGGCAGACAAACTGGGATACCTCGCATGGGGCGAGTACCCCAACTGGGGTCTTGATCTTTCGAACCCGGCGTCCCTGATACGCGTACAGGAGGAGTGGCTTTCGATCCTTCGCCGCGATGTGAATCACCCTTCTATCGTCGGGTGGTGTCCGTTCAACGAAACGCACCAGCAACCACCCAGGGATCCGGACATACTGCGGCTGGTGTACAGAACCACCAAGCTTTTTGACCCCGCTAGGCCGTGCATCGATACTTCCGGTTACGTTCACACGGAATGCACAGATGTATACGATTCACATTGTTATGAACAGGACGTTGCAAAGTTTGCGGCCAATTTCGCGGGAATGATTTCAGGGCAGGAAGTATGGCGCAACTTCCCCAAAGAGGATGCTGAATGGGCGGGCCAGCCGTACTTCGTGAGCGAGTACGGCGGGATCTGGTGGAACCCCGGAAAAGAGGACGGCAAGTCGTGGGGATACGGTGACCGGCCAAAAACGGAAGAAGAGTTCCTCACACGTTACAGGGGTCTTACGGAAGCTCTGCTGAATCACCCGATGATGTGTGGTTTTTGTTACACCCAGCTGTACGATGTGGAGCAGGAGGTCAACGGGCTCTACACCTACCAGCGCGAACCGAAGTTCGATCCCGCGATATTCAGGGAGATAAATCGGCAGAAGGCTGCGGTGGAAAAAACTGAATCCTAACGGTTCAGCAGTTTTCCAAGCAGGATTGTGGCGCACTCGCGCACTATCGGATCCGAATCGGTTTCCGAGATGTCCATTATGGCGCCCATGTCGCTGATGTGAGGGAAGTCGGAAATGCGTTCCAACGCGTAGAGGCGTGTCTCCGGAGGACGTCGTCTCACCGCAGCGATGTAACCCGTCGGGTCGAACCTGTACCGCTGGCCAAGCACTTCGCCAATCATTTGCACGTATTGCGGAGTAGTTGCCCAACGTTCATACGAGTCGAACAAGACCGCCCAGACATCCGCACCTGCTCTTTTTGACAGCATCCTCGCTATGTCACCCCGCACCAGCCAGTTCGGTTCCGTGAGCAGGGTAGTGCGGACCAACCCAAATTGGTCTCCGGACGACATGCGCCGCAATCGGGCTTTAAGCTCGATCGATCGTGTCGCGTATTCGATCATGAACCGCTCTTCCGCGCTGGCCGCAGGCCTTTCCTGCCGATTACGGGCCGTCAAGAGAGGGAGAGCCCTTTCGTCGCCCATCCATCCCAGGGCCTGATAGGCGGCCGTCCTTACCGCCTGATCAGATGATCGCGCGTGGGTCATGATTGGCGGCACAGTTTCCGGGACATTCATCTGTCCCAGAAGCGGGAGGACTACAGGCAGCAGTTCAGGTGAGGCCTCCGCGCGGCGGAGTAAGGCGCTGCTGAGGAAACGCAGGTCTTCAGGCGAATAAACACCCGCCCCGACTCGCTCATAGAGCCTGAAGGTGACAGTGTAGAAGCTGGCCGGGTTGGTTCGTTCAATTTCGTTGAGGAGCGGAACCAGGTACGAAGGCTGAGCCCACACCTGGCCGGCAAGAACCACCAACGCTGCGCCCCATGCGAACAGGCGCGAAGCCATACACCACTCCTTCATATCATTTCGAATGCACCCTGTTGAACCCACCCGCGCAGACCGTTGGCAAGTCGAACGAATGCCCACCCACCGTCGCGTCGTATGAGCCAGACTTTGGTACCTTCGTGAACGACGAACACCACCCGCGAAGTTTCGCTCGGTTCAAAACGCGCGTTTGTCTGGTCGGCAAGCACTATCCCGGTGCGCCCTTCGTCGGCCGCCCATTTTTGGCCAGCCATGACGCTTGCGCCCAAAGCAGCCAACACGCAGCACCCAACGAAAATAACCATTGCGATGCGCGTGCGGAACCGTCCAAGAAGCCAAAGCCCGCCAATCCCGCCAGAGACGAACACCGCCAGAAGTACGATAACCGCCACCAAATTGGGGTTTGTGTACCCGAGGAACTGCGACAACTTCTCCTGGAATTTCAATTCGAAGCTGGAAACCAGAACACGGTCCTGAACGAGCGAGGACACAAATCTGAGGTTGTGACGGGTATCATCATTGGCGGGGTCGAGGCGGAGACTTCTTTCATAATTCAAAATGGCAAACCCCAGTTTGCCCGTCCGGTAATACGAATTCCCAAGGTTGTAATAGACTGCGCCTGAACGCACTCCTCCGGCCAGCACCTTGTTGTACGCGGCGATCGCGTCCTCATACCTCCCCTGCCGGTACGCAGCGTTCCCCTCGTTGAACAGACGGGCCGGCCCCGGATTTGAAGCGCCCGATGAGCGCGCCACGGCCAGGATCAGAACCAGTAGGAAAACGGAGGCGACAGTCCTTTTCATGGCACGAGGTATCTCAGCAATTGGCGGACAAGGTCGAGCCCCTTCTCGTAGATCGCTTTCGCGTCATCGACCGACGCGGAAGTCGGGGCGTAGCGGATTTCATCACACTGCGCAAGCGTCGCCAAGACTTCTTTCCTGAGGTTTTCCGGCACTTCTTTTTCGCTGAGGACCTCGGATATGCGCACCGAAGTGAGGCCCGCCGCGGTGGTGTTCGCCGCCGCAGCAACCAGTTCGGTCAACGCGTTCGCGACGGCCTGAATCCCAGCGTGAACGTCGTTTTTCTCGAACGCCAACCGTGCAGTTTTGAGACGTCGACGAGCCTCTCCCGCGGCGCCGAGCGCACGCATCCGCGCCGGGTTCGCGCCCATACGAATTCTGCGCGCCCGTACGCCAAATGCAAGAAGAACCCACGCCACAGGAAGGCCGTACGAAACCCAGTAGAACGGGGAATCGGTAAGACGCCATGACTCATCGTCCAACGAATTGACATCC
>JAKPPK010000208.1 GCA_029547385.1 Candidatus Latescibacterota bacterium | reverse complement strand
AGCAAAGCGGGAGGCGAATTGCTCGTCCAGTCCTACCACGTAACATTCGGTGTGCCGACGCTTGTTACCCGGGGATCAAACACCATCGGGCCGTACCAGTACCCGGAGAAAGTGGTGCCGCTGTTTATCACGAACGCTCTCGATGATCGTCCTTTGCCCATTTACGGGCCGGGGACGGCAGTGCGTGATTACATCCACGTGGTCGACCATTGCCGTGGAATCGATCAGGTTCTGCATCACGGGGTCGAAGGCGAGGTGTACAACATCGGTGCTGACAACTCGGTGAACACGGTTGATCTTGCATCCGCCATCGTGGATTACCTCGGCAAGCCGCGTGCGCTCCTCCAGCACGTACAGGACAGGCCCGGCCACGACCAGCGTTATTCTGTTGACTCGGGCAAACTCCGCAAGCTGGGATGGAACCTCTCTTACACGTTTGAGGATGCGCTGGAGGAGACGATACGCTGGTATCGCGATAACCGAGACTGGTGGGAACCCATCAAGAGGGGTGAGTACGCGCGTTGGTATGACACACACTACAAAATCCGCGAGATTCCGCATGAATCGTAGTAATATTCTGATGCTGCTATCAGCAGTTGCGCTCCTTTTTTCGACGCAGGTCGCCGCCCTGACGCCGTGGGCCGGAGACGAGGAGGAACGGCAGGATCGGGTACCGGTTCCTGAGGAACGGGACCGGACGGGTCAGCAGGGCGTTTCCCGCGCAGTTTCGGCAACTCCTTTGGACGCGCGCGTAGACCGGGAGAAATACCGTCTCGATCCGGGTGATCGTGTTCTCGTGAGCCTCTGGGGAGCTACGAACAAATCGTTCGAACTGGTTGTCACGCCTGAAGGCGACCTTCTGGTTCCGGCGGTAGGTCCTGTTGCCGTAGCGCGGCTTTCCCTCGCGGAGGCCGAGCGCACCCTCGCCCGGCAGGCTGCAAACGCGTATCGCAACACGCGCATCACTTTGAGTCTTGTCGCGCTGCGGGAATTCCGTGTCCACGTTGCGGGCACCGTGAAGAGACCGGGAACCTATCTCGGCACACCCGCGGACAGGGTCAGTTCTGTAATACGCCTCGCCGGAGGATTTGCCGACAGCGCTTCCATGCGGCGCATCCAGCTCCTGCGCACGGGTTTGCCGCCAAGGCTGATTGATCTCCAGATGTTTTCTGTCACGGGCGATACCACGGATAACCCTTCTCTGGAAATGGGTGACGTAATCACCGTGCCCGTTCGCGGGGATACGGTGAGTGTGTGGGGCGCGGTGCGCAAACCGGGAGGATACGAGTATCGCCCGGGGGATACGGTCCTGCGCCTGATCCGCCTGGCAGGAGGGCTGCGAGATGACGCCCAGACCGCCGAAGTGGAATGGTCCAGCTTTCCGGTGGATTCCGCTCCCACAGTAGTGAACAAGGTGAGCCTGGACCGTCTCATTGCGGCGGGGTCCGATACGGTGGTGCGTCCCGGCGACAGGTTAATGGTGTATCCCGTCGCAGAATGGCGACGCAGGCAGTCGGTAACGGTCGAGGGCGAAGTTCGCTTCCCCGGCGAGTACTCGATCATCGAAGGGAAGACGAGGATTTCTGACGTTATTGCGCGCGCCGGTGGGCCCACCAGGAGTGCGTCTCTCGTCGGCTCCCGCATCCTGAGGCGGCGTGTGCAGGCGGAGCCGGACCAGGAATTCCTCAGGCTGTCGAGGATGCCTGTCGCGGACATGAAGCGAGAAGAATACGCGTATTTCAAGGCTAGATCACGCGAGTTGCGCGGGTACCTTTCCATCGACGTCGGAACTGCGCTGGAAAGTCCCGGGGGTGTTGATGATGCACCGCTTGTCGATGGCGATTTGATCGTAATCAAGCGCGCTCGCGCCACGATCGAAGTCGCGGGGCAGGTCAGAAGGCCCGGGCTGATTGAGTTCGATGAAGGAAGATCCACGCAGTTCTACATCGACCAGGCGGGCGGAGTGCTTTCAAATGCTCACAGGAGGGGCATTCGAGTAATAAAACAGGGTACAGGCCTCTGGGTCAAACCATCTGCGGACCTGCGCCTGGAACCCGGAGATACGATCTTCGTCCCGGAAAAAGAATCGGTCGAGTGGTGGGAGCTTTTCAAAGAGGGGCTTCTCGTCGTGTCGCAGATCGCAACTACCGTGTTCATCATCCAGAGCGTGGTCCGCTGATGGATGCACACATCGAAAACACCCCGGCGGCGGAAGGCGGCAAATCGGCCTTCGCCTCGTTCCTTGCGCTTCTGTGGCGAGGCCGGCTGGTCATCGTGGGAACGTTTGTTGTTGTCGTCACCGTGGTCACGATCGCGGTCTTTGTCATGACGCCATCGTTTACGGCAAAAGCGTCGTTCATGCCGCCTCCGGACGACGCCGGAAGCGTATCATCTTTCTTGCGCGACCCGTTGAGCGCCGTGCTGAAGCGAGGTTCTGGCGGAGCCGTGTTGGATCGTCTGGCCAGTTTTCTGAACAGCCAGACCACTAAAAGGATCCTGGTGGAACGATTCAACCTTTGGCCTCATTACAAGGCGAGAAATCTATCCGAAGCGATGATTGCTCTGGAAAAGCAGACCAGGGTGGTCGTAACAACAGAAGGGACTATCGAGCTTGCGGTTACTGACCGCGACCCAAGACTGGCCGCGGCGCTTGCCAACTGCTATCTGGACGTTGTCGACAGTCTGTTTCGTGACGCACAAACCAGCCACGCTCGGCAGATGCGCGAATTCCTGGAGCGACGTCTCAACGAGAACCGACGCGCGCTCGCGGAGGCGGAGTCAACGGCGAAGGCATTCAGCCTCAGGTATGGCGTGGTGGCATTACCTGAACAGGTTGCCAGCCTGGTAGGTCTGATGGCCTCTATCGAGGGCAAGATCATGGCGCTGGACGTGCAGATCGGCGCGGCACGGCAGGTGCTTGGTCCGGATCATTTCTCCCTCAGGGAACTGACGAGTCAGAGGGAGCAACTCGCCGCGCAGAGGAAAGCACTGATCGAGACGAAAGGGCGAGGGACTTCCGACCCGCTGTTCGCGTTCCGTGAAGTGCCGGAAAGGGCTCTTCAGTGGGCTCGTATCGAGCGGGAGATCAAGATACAGACCTTGATCCAGGAACTCGTTTTGCAACAATACGAGGTGGCAAAACTGGAAGAACAAAGGGACGTTTCCTCACTCACGATCATTGACCGAGCCACGCCGCCGGAAATCCGGTCATGGCCCCGCAGAGGGAGGATTATCGCGATTTCCGCCGCAATTGCCGTCGTCTGGGGAATTCTGCTGGCGTACGCCCTTGAGGAATACCCCCGGTTGCGCCGGCGCATCCGGGAAATGAACGATCTCCATTCCCGCTCCGACGCCTGACGGAAACCATGCCGGAATGAACACGCGGAGATTGACGGGGGAAGCAGCTGTTTACACCTTCGGGATCGTCCTTGACACCCTCGCTCCCTTCCTTGTTCTCCCCATCCTCGGTCGGTACCTCACCCCCGGGCAGTTCGGACTTGCCGACGTCATTACGGCCACCGCAGGGTTGACCTACTTCGCGGTCGGGTTCAACCTCGATCAGGCGCTGACTCGTTACTACTACGACGAAGAGGATGCCCACCGCAAGCGACTCGTCACCACACACCTCGCGGTGGTATCCGTATCCGGCACGGTCTTTCTCGTTCTAGGCCTCGTGGGACTGCACGCATTCCGCGGCAGTCTCCAGGATCTGTCAGCCTGGCACTGGGCGTTGTTGAGTGTTCCCCTTATGGTGATGAGCGATCAGGCAGCCACACTCTTCCGCCTGCAACACCAACCATTCAAACAACTCGGGCTGTTGAGTGTCCGCGCGTTTGTATGGGTGTTCTTCACGTCCTTTTTCCTCGTCTGGTTGCGTGCCGGGATTTCTTCCATTTTCATCGGAAGGGTCGCGGGGGCCATTTTCGGGTTGGGTGCCAGCGCGTACGCTCTTCGCCGTCTGTACGCGCTCCGTGGCAACCTTCGCTTCGCCGTCCGGGCGCTGAGGTTTTCACTTCCGACACTTCCCGCGGCCTTCGCGAGCTGGGGCCTGGTAAACGCCGCTCGATATTTCCTTGTGATCGGGGCGTCTGCGGAAGAAACGGGGTACTACGGAGTCGGGGTTCGCCTGACGTACATCGTTTCGACGATCGGGATCGGCGTGGTGATGGCATGGGGGCCTTTCTTCATGGGAATCAAAGAAGAGCCCAATGCGAGAGAAATTCAGGCGAGAGGTCTGTTGTACTTCATCGCTGCGAACGTGGTCTGCATCGCGCCGCTTCTGATGTTCTCACGTGAGGCAGTGCTTCTCCTTATGGGCAGCCAGTATCTTCCCGCGGTTCGATTGGTCGGTCCGATGTTGGCGGCCACTCTCTTTTCGAATCTATCGCTTTTCCTGTTTGTCCAGATTTCTGTTTCTGAGCGGACGCACTGGCAATCGGTGAGCTACGCCGTCGGCCTCGTGGTGATGGTGATCGCGAACGTGCTGCTGGTGCCAGCGATGAAAGGGATGGGAGCCGCCATCGCGATGCTGTGCGGGCACCTTGCCACCGCAGGAACCATGTGGTTCGCAGGGCAGCGCGTGTACACTGTGCCGGTGTCTGTCGCTCGCGTGGGTATCCTCATTCTCGTACTGGCGGGGTGCCTGGTGCTCGCGCCGACAACAACGACAAGGTTTGGAACGACCCTTCAGGGAATTGCGCTCAGGGCACTCCTCACTGTGCTGATGTGGTCGGCCTGCCTCGCCGCGGTGGGCCCCGGGGACGTGTTGAGGTTTGCCGCAACAATGGTGGGAAAGAGAACATGAACGTCGCAGGCCGCTTGTCCAGCGGAGCAGACTCGTTCCACCAGTTGGCAATCGCCGGTGCAACGTCCGCCGCACTCGTCGGCGCGGTGTTCATGTTGCCTCCGGAAGTATCCGCGTTTCTTTTTTACGTGTCTGCGGGCGCAATCATTCTCTGTATCTGGATCGTTCGTTCCGCTCCCCGCGAAGACGTGACAGGATTACTCGTCGGAGCGCTCTGTGCGCTCATTCTGCGCGCCGCTCTTGCCTGGTGGGTGTTTGACCATCCCGAGCGCTACTCTGACACCCGCCTCTACTGGACGCTGGGGAACCGGATCGCGTCTCTTTGGGAACCTGGCCGCATCCTTCCCGTAGAAATGGTGAAAGCAACCGGGACAAGCTCCTGGGGGTTCTTCTTCTGGTCCGGCCTGCATATTTCCATCCTCCGGACCCCCCTCCTGCTGGTCGCCGCGAACGGGATCGCAGGAACCGCGGTCGGTGTGATGGCCTATCAAATTGGTCGTCACGTCTGGTCGCGCGAGGTTGGGCGGCGTGCGGCATGGCTTGTCTGGATATCAACCTCTCAACTCATCGTCGACGCCCATCTTCTTCGAGATTCGGGGGCAATCCTGTTCGGCGCCGGCGTGGTGTACGGTTCACTGCTTCTGGCGGACCGCTTGAGCCTGCGCGGATTGCTCTGGTACGGGATCAGCTTCTTCCTGCTGATGCAGATGCGCAGTTACATCGCGATGGTCGTGGCGCCAGCTTCGCTGCTCGGGGTCCTCATTGGTGCCCGGGGGCGAAGGCTCTCCCTTCTTTTGATCTACCTCGTGGCGGGGACAGGCGCGGCATTCTTCCTCGCCTCGACGGACTTCGTACGAATCCTTACCGCTCTCGGCAGGAAAAACGTCATCGCCGACATGCTCTACCTCACGCAGGTAGGGCTGAGCGGCATCCGTCCATCTGCGTCGTACTTCTCGGGTGTGCACCTGTCAACGCCGCGGGAAATGATTGCGTTTCTTCCGTTTGGAACCATGCGGGAGTTGCTGTCACCTCTCCCATGGATGCCGATCGAGATGGACAGATGGTTTATCCCGGAAGGCCTGCTCCGGTGGACGTTGATTCCGTTATTTGTTCTCGGGGTTGTGGAAGCTCTCAGGAAGAACGGCCGTGTTGTCGCAACCGTGGCCCTGGTGATGGCCGCCGAGATGGTGATCTACTCGATCATCGAGCTCGGAGGCAACCCGAGGCACAATGCACAGTTCTTCCCGTACGTGTACATCTTTGCGATGATCGGCTTGTCGGTCGCGAGGAAGCACGCGCGCGCACTCTGGCTCATGTACGGCGCGCTCAGTCTCGGCATCTGGACGTTCGCCGTCACGGTTTCCTTCCTGCGGTTGATCTTTTTCCCCCTTGGCGCTGCGATGGTTGTCTGGTTGAGCCTCGTGGCGTATGTCAACAGAAAGACTCTCTTTGAGGAACGCGTGGAATGACCCGTCGAGTGTTGCATCTTCTTGGCAGCCTTGGCGCGGGCGGGGAGGAACGCCAGACGTTGACCCTTGTCAAGGGGTTGTGCGGGAGTCGGTGGGAGCCAATCGTGTGCGGCATGCGCGGAGGAGCGCTTGCGGAGGAGTTCGCGCGGCACGCACGAACAATCATACTGGAGAAGAGACGGAAAGTTGACCTTGCGGCGCTCGCGCGTATTCGGGCAATTATGGACGAAGTTCGGCCCGCCGTGTTGCACTGCCACCTTTCCACCGCCAATACCTGGGGCAGGATCGCGGCGCTGATGAGACCAGAAAAACGCCCTGCTGTCGTTGTCTCTGAAGGAGGCATCGAAACCTGGAAAACCGTAGTTCACCTCGCGATTGACAGGGCGCTCCTCGGCGTGACGGATGCGGTGGTCGGAAATGCCGAAGCCATCGCCCACTACCTTATCGATCATGACCGAATACCTGCACGTATCGTCCGCGTGATTCCGAATGGAATTGATCTGGCGCGGGTCCAGGCGAAACTCCACGCAACGGAAGAAGAACGCGTCTCGCGCAGGAAGGAACTGGGCCTCACTTCGGATCATTTCGTTGTCGGTCATGTCGGCCGTTCCTGTGCGGTGAAAGGCCTTGACACGCTGGCGGCGGTGATCGAGCAAATGGTTCGCCTGAACCCCGATTTCCGCCTCGTTCGCGCGGGGCAGCCGCCTTTGCCTGACGAAATCGAACCTGCGGAAGCGTTCCGTCGTGACGTCGAGGCGCGGGGCGTCGCAGACCACGTGATCTGGCACCCGTATACACCCGACATCTCTTCCGTGCTCATGATCCTTGACGCGCTCGTTCAGACATCACTCAGCGAGGGGCTGCCCAACGCTGTTCTGGAAGCAATGGCGATGGATGTTCCTGTAGTGGCAACGGCTGCGGGCGGTACATCGGAAATCGTTCGGCACCGGGAGACGGGGTGGCTCACGGAAATCGGGGAGGCCAGAGGACTTTGCGAGGGTCTTGAACACGTACGAAATGACCCCGAAGAGAGCCGGCTGTGGGCGTGTCGAGCGCGAACAATGGTGGAACACGACTTCTCGCTCGCACGCATGGTTGAGAATTTCTGCGATCTGTACGATCGCGTCGCCGGGCTCCACCCGTGACTCTCGCGTGCAACGCAGCGTGTATCCATCGCATTCCCGTTGACGGCGCACCGCCGCGGAACGATCATTTTTACGGGGCGAACCCGCATTGGGCTTACTTCACGCTGATACCCACCCGGCATCTTCACCAGTACGAGTTCCGCAATGGGAAAAAGACCACAGGGATGGAGCATACGCGTTCCGGCTACGACGGCAAACCTTGGCCCGGGTTTTGATTGTTTCGGACTCGCACTTCAGCGGTATCTGAATCTTTTCGTCACGGTTCGCGGGGAAAAGGGCGCCTGGCACATCACGTTGCATGGCGAGGGGGCCGGTATTCTGCCCCGGGACCGCACCAACCTGATATACCGCGCACTCGTACTCGGGTCTGAGGTTGATGCGGAGTCGCTTCCCGGTATCTCCATCCGCATGGAAAACGCCATTCCTCTCGCGCGCGGTCAGGGTTCCAGTGCCGCGGCGATTGTTGCCGGCATGGCGGCGGCGCAATTGTTGACCGTGGGAAAGATCGATCCGGACCAGCTCATCAATCGAGCCACCCTTGTCGAGGGGCATTCAGATAATGTGGCTGCCGCCGTAAAGGGTGGGCTTGTCCTTACCAGGGAAAGCCCTTCAGGAGTTGCAATCCGTCCGATTCCCACCCGCGACGGCGCGTTATTTGTTTCAGCGGTCCCGGAATTCGAGCTGACCACTCACACGTCGCGTTCGGTTCTTCCTCAGCAGGTGCCTTTGGGAGATGCCGTTTTCAACCTGCGTGCCGCCGCCTGGATGGCTTCCGCGTGGGCAGCCGGCGACTGGGAGGCTGTCGGCAACGCGATGGAAGACAGATTGCACCAGCCGTACCGAGCGCCGCTGATCCCGGGGTTCGACGACGTATGCAGGGCTGCTCGAGCCGCTGGAGCCCTTGGTGCATGCTTGTCGGGTTCGGGCCCCGCGATAGTCGCGCTGGCGCTCCACTCATCGGACGCTGTGGCCCGCGCCATGGAGCAGGCATGGGCAAGACATGGCATTACGAGCCGCGCGGAGGTGACCCACGTAGACACCGACGGATTGACGGTCGCGCCGCTGGAAGCCTGAGGATGCCGCAAATGGGACGCAGAAAGGATTATCCTCTCCCCTCTTCGGTTGGGGATGAGAAAAAGTGGGCAAAAGGCGAGTGGTGGGAATGGCTGGCGATCTTCTTCTCGATCGCGGCGCTGTGGCCGGTAATCCTTCGTTGGGATGGCATCATATGGGATCTTGCGCTCTTCGGCGCTCTCGTGCTGATGATCGTGGTCTTCCTCCGAAGGGCACGCCGTATGAAGCGGTCGTGGAAGCAATGAACGGCACGACACTCCTCGGATGAACGGATCCAATTTCCCCTCTGCCGGTTGGGAAATCACCTTCCGCGAGGGGTGGTGGTTGTGGAGCGCACTCGGTCTCGCGCTGATCCTGCTGGCTGTTCATTCCTACAGGAGAACCATCCCACCCCTTCCGCCACGGCGCAGAGCGCTGCTCTTTGGCCTGCGGCTGCTCGCGCTTTGTGCGTTCATTCTCGCGATTCTGAATCCGCGGCTGGAACGCCGGGGGATGGAGCCGCGCCCGCGGCGCATCGCTCTTCTGGTCGACGAAAGCCGGAGTATCGCGCGTGCTGGGCAGGAATCGGCTGTGCGCTCAATCCTTGCCAGCGCACAGATGGAACGCGTGTCAGCTCTCGCGGACGTGGTCGCCTTAGGCTTTGCGGATACAGTCCGCGTCCTTGACGAAGCCACGTTGTCCTTCCGCGGGCCCGCGACGGAAATCGGTGAGGCAATCCTGAGCCAGCGGCGCGTGTTCCCGCCGCCCGACGCTATCATTCTCATTACGGACGGATCCAACACCTCCGGGTCGGAGCCCGTCCGGGCCGCACAGGAGGCCGCCCTTCCGACATACGTCGTAGGGGTGGGTAATCCACACCCCGAGCCGGATGCACGCATTGTTGGTGTCGCTGCGCCCCCTTACGCGGTCGAGGGTAAACCGGTGTCCGTCACCGTTGCCTGGGAACATACAATACCCGGCATGCGAGCCTCCACCATGCGCCTTTTTCACCAGGGCAGGGAAATCACCCGGGCAATTGTTCTGCCTCCCGAAACCGGCGCAAGAGCTGACGTGGATCTGACGTTTACACCCTCGGCACGGGGAATGCAGACCTACACTGTGGAACTTGAGGGCGTCCCCGGGGAATCTCGCACGGAAAACAACAGGCGCATGTTCTCGCTGGACGTTGTCAAGGCGAAAAAACGCGCCCTCATCATCGCGGGGACTCCAAGCGCCGATGTCGGCTTCTGGAATCGTTTCTTCGGCGCACGCGAGGATTACGATCCCGCAATCTGGTACGCAACCCCTTTTCGTCGCGTTGCTCCACTCTCCCCGGACAGTATTGCGGGGACAGACCTCATTGTCTGGCTCGACCCTGCCGGGAACACACTGCCTCCTGTCACTCAGGACGCGGTGGTGCGGGCCGTTGAAGAAGGCTGTGGGCTCCTGTGTGTCCTCGGAACGAACAGCGTATCGCCTCGCCTGCGTGAAATACTGCCTGTCGAGTTGACCGGCACAAGATTCGAGCCGGGTCAGTTCGAGGTCAGGCTTGCGGCTCCGCTTTTCGCACACCCCATCTCAGGAATGGACCCCGGATTTGCGGAATGGTCTTCCTGGGAATCAGTTCCGCCGTTACTTGGACTGGTCTCCGGACTGAGGCCACGCCAGGGTGCAACCGTTCTCGTCACTGGTGACGCTGGTCCCGTTGCCGTGGCAGGACACGCAAAAAAAGGGCGGGTCCTCGTGTTCGGAGGGGCGGGGTACTGGCGCTGGGACATTTTGCCCCGGGGAATGGGGATCGAGAATCCGGCGGGAACTGCGTTCTGGAAGGCCGCCATCCGTTGGTTGATTTCAAGGGAAGCGTCCCAGATGGTCCGGGTTCAAACAGGACGCCCCTTCTACCGCCTCGGTGAGCCGGTCCGCGTGGACATATTCGTCTCCGATGAGGCTTCAAAGCCGGTGGACAACGCGTCAGTGATCGTGGCCACGGACGGGCCGGACAACTGGACGGGGCGGGCAACCCTCTCCGGTCCCGGCAGGTACACGGTGTGGATACGGGGGCTGCTGACGGGCGCACATACCATGCGCGCAGAGGCATTCTCAGGAACCACCTCCCTGGGAACCTCCGAAACCCGTGTGCTTGTCGACGCTTCAAGCGCGGAAGATGACATCGTGCAGATGCAGACGGATGTCCTGTCGCGGATCGCGTCCGCGCATCCAGGATCCAGATTCGTCACCGCACGGGATGCGGAGCAGCTATTGGCATCGATCCCTCTATCCCCCGTTTTTGAATACAGCGAACGCACCGTTTCGCTGGGCTCTGCCGGGTGGGTTCTATGTGGCATCATCCTTTTGCTGACAGGGGAATGGGGTTTGCGACGTACGCACGGGCTGCTCTGATTCTGGCTACGACGTGCACAACGTTCTCCTCTCCTGCGGAAGCCCGGCGCGGCGGACCGGAGTCCTGCCCCCTGGTAATCTCCGAAATCATGGTCAACCCCAGCGGCACTGAAACCTCTCGCGAATTCATCGAGTTGTTCAACGTCGGAACCGGCTCGGTCAATCTCGGTGACTACGTTATTGGCGACACAAACGAGACGGACGCAATTATCGCGGTCTCGTCCGGGCTCGTCCTCAAACCGGGGCGGTTCGCCCTGATACTGGATCCAGGGTATTTCAGCGCAAACGAGCCCTACCCCGACATTCCGGCTGAGGCTCTTGTCGTTACGATCGGAGACGCCGCGTTCGGACGAGGAGGCCTCGTTAACAGCCGCGCGAACACGGTTGTGCTCCGTTCTTCGGGCGGTTGTGAACAACGCGTTTCGTACCTTCCAGAGGCCGTGTTCCCGGGGCTTTCGCTGGAAAAGATTGATGTGCGGGGACCTGACACGCCAGACAACTGGGCAGTCAGCCTTGTGCCCGATGGCACACCGGGCCGCCCGAATTCGCGTCGCAGGAATGCGTGCGACGTTTCCCTCAGGAATGCCAGCGCAAATCCTGATACTCTGCATCCTCCCGAACAGCTTACCGTACGATTTGACGTCCTGAACTCTGGAACCGACACCACAGGGCCATTTCCCGTCATATTGTTCGCTGACCGCGACAGGGACTCTGTCCTCTCAGCCGCAGAGGACACGCTCGTCCGTTGGAACGTGAGGTCTCTGCAACCAGCCGAGACGTTCGCCGGGGTAGAAACCATACCGGTGTCACGACCATTTTCGGGCCCGCTGATGCTCGCCGCAATGCTGCCGGGAGACGAGAACCCGAGGGACAACACGCAGGCACTAAGATGCGTCATTGGGCTCCCAGCCCGATCCATCGTTATCAACGAGATCATGGCGTATCCCTCCGACGGCGAAGGCCAGTGGGTGGAAGTCCTGAACGCTGGAGCCGACCCTTTGTCACTCGCGGGGTCCTTATTGAAAACTGCTACGGGAAGCGGTTCAGCGGACTACGGCCCGTTGTTGTATCCGGGAGATTACCTTGTGATTGCCGCATTGCCGGAAGGCGTTCGGACGCGATACGGAATCGGCACACCTCTGTGTGGCGTGACCGGCGGTTTTCCGTATCTCAGCCGAAGTGCTTCGTCGTCGCGGCGCGTGAGTTTTCTGGACGCGACAGGCACCTCCATCGATGAAGCACATTATCCCGTTCCGGAACAAGGCCGTTCACTCGAACGAGCTGACTCCGCCAGCGACGGCAGCGACCCTGCATCATGGGCACCATCGTGGGCGCCGGGGAGGGCGACCCCGGGACTGCGCAACAGCGCATCCTACCCACTGCCCCGAGGGTTCGATTGCATGGCCGACCCAATACCCGCAACGGACACCGTCGGGATCAGGATAATTACACCTGAGCACGGGTCTTCGGTCTCGCTCACTGTCTTTGATATGGCCGGGCGGGAGATACGGACCCTGCTCACCCGGGAGCGCCTTCCCGCAGAATCGCACGTCCGCTGGGACGGAACGGACGGGAGCGGCCGTCAAGTTCCCACTGGTGTGTATATTCTCCACATCGAGGTTGTTTCACCCGACGAAGGCAAGCATTTCCGGCGTTCGCAACCGTTGGTGATCGTCCGCCGCAGATGACCGATGGAGAAGAGACCGCCTTTCGTCGGCAAGAACGTACCTGTTGGTACGTTGTGTAC
>JAKPPK010000181.1 GCA_029547385.1 Candidatus Latescibacterota bacterium | reverse complement strand
TGGCTTCGTGTGAACTCATCGCGGGCGGCGAATACCCGCAGGAGACGATCTCTGACACGTGGAAAACCGTCCTTCTCAACCAGTTCCATGACATATTGCCGGGCTCGTCTATCGCCGAAGTATACGAAGACGCGGAAAAAGACTATGCTGGTGTGCGGAGAGCTCTTCAAAACCTCAAAGACCACTCATTGCGCAGCCTTGCTCGCCGGATAGACACGCGCGGAGAAGGTGATGCGTTGATAGTGTGGAATTCCCTCGGATGGAAGAGGGACGATGTCGCCATCACCCCGCTTCCCTCCGCCGATTCATCAGGATGGAGTGTACTGGACCCCGACGGGCGCGAGGTGGCCACCCAACCGGTGATCCTTGAATCCGGAGCAGCGGGATTGCTTTTCGAAGCGTCGGACCTCCCGCCGATGGGTTACTCTGTTTTCCGCCTCGTCAAGCGGGCTCCGAGAGTGCGGGGGAATTTGATTGCCCGGCGAAACCATCTGGAAAACCGGTTTTTCGAAGTTGCCCTGTCGAAAACGGGGTCAATCTCGCGCATATTCGACAAACTCAACAATCGGGAAGTCGTTCCGGAAGGTTCTTCAGCGAACAGACTGGTGCTGTTTGAGGATTTCCCAGCCAGCGCCGACGCGTGGGACATCGATTTCAACTTTGAGGAGAAGTTTCAGGAAATAGGTGACACAGAGTCCGTAACCGTGACAGAACGAGGACCCGTTCGCGCCACCGTTCGAGTCGTGAAAAGGACGAAAAACTCTCGGATAACACAGGACATCTCGATCTGGGCATCTCTGTCGCGGATCGACTTTGCGACGGAAGTCGAGTGGTATGAGAAACACAAATTGCTGAAAGCCTCTTTTCCGGTGAACGTCCTTTCGCGCATTGCCACCTATGAAATTCAGTTCGGAGCCATCGAACGCCCGACCCACCGTTCTGGCCCGGTCGAAAGGGCGCGTTTTGAGGTTCCGGGGCACAGGTGGATTGATCTCTCGGAAGCGGACTATGGCGTCAGCCTGATGAACGATTGCAAATACGGGTTCGACGTCTGCGAGAACAACATGCGAATAAGCCTCCTTCGGGGATCCGTCTCGCCAGATCCTCACGCGGATGAAGGTCAACACCTGTTCCTCTACAGCCTGTACCCTCATCGCGGAGATTGGCGTTCCGCCTTGACGACGCGACGAGCGTACGAGCTGAATGCACCACTCTCATGTTGGATAGAAAAGGCCCACGGAGGCACGCACCCACGTCGCTGGTCCTTTGTATCCGTGGACTCGTCTGACATAGTGATCGACACCGTGAAGAAAGCGGAGGACTCGGACGCGATCATCATTCGTGTGTACGAGTCGCATGGTGCCCGGGGTGAAGCTACGCTCCAATTCGGCAAGGTGCCCCTGAATGTCACGGAATGCGACCTGATGGAAGAACACGACGTAGATGTTCCCGTCAAGGATTCGAGTGTTCAACTGATGATGAAACCTTGGGAAATCAAGACACTGAAAGCCACATTCTCGAACGGCTGACCGTCTTCACGATAACATGACAACACTCTCGCTTTGAAAGGACCTGAAAGCATGCCCCATTTTCCTGCAGAAAGGACGATTCTCGTTCGTCAAATCGGCAACCGGCTCAACGAGCTTTTTGCAGCGCTGTATCGCAATCGCACTCCGATTACCGGATGGCAGACTTACGTAGCCGGTCCGGGGCAATATCCCGCCCCCATTCCTGTGGACGGATGGATACCGTACGAATTGGGCGATGACTGGGGAGGATACGACGTTACCCAGTGGTTCAAAGCACGTGTCCAAATCCCGCGCGAAATGGCGGGAAGAACGGTCGCGGCGATCCTCAATCCGGGATGGGAAGCCCTGTGCTACTTGAATGGCGCACCGGCTCAGGGCCTGGACAGGAACCGTTCGGAGGTGGTGCTGACGACCTGTGCCAAAGGTGGAGAGGAATTCGAAATCGTTGTCGAAGCTTCTGCCACACCGAACCAGTACGACGACAATCCAATCCATCAATTTACGTCTGCGGAAATCGCTGAGCGCGATGAACTCGTGTGGTCCTTCTATTGGGACTTGAAAGTCGCAAACGATGTGGTGGCGGTTCTTCCGCCAGACTCGCAGCCACGTATGAGGCTGCAGGACCTCGTAGACTGGGCCGTAAAGCTTATCGACCTCAACAACAAGGACGATGTCGCATCATTCCGGGCAAACATCGCCGATGCTCAGAAAAGGTTCCGCGCAAAGCTCAAGGATTTCCGACGTTGCCCCGGAGACGGGAAAATCACCTATGTCGGCCACTCGCACATCGACACCGCATGGTTGTGGCCGCTTCGCGAAACCCGCCGCAAGTGCGCCCGAACATTTTCCAGCGCGCTGCGGTACATGGATCGTTACCCTCAGTTCGTGTTCTCCCAGGGACAACCGCAGCTGTACGAGTTCATCAAAGAGAACTACCCAACCATTTGGGAAGGGATCAAACAGCGCGTGAAAGAGGGCCGATGGGAAGCCACAGGCGGCGGATGGGTCGAACAGGATTCAAACGTGGCGGGTGCAGAAGCCCTGGTTCGCCAGTATCTGTACGGTCGGCGGTTCTTCATCAAGGAATTCGGTGTTCAGCCCCGTCTCGTGTGGCTTCCAGATGCGTTCGGTTTTCCGATTACTCTGCCGCAAATCATTGCCAAATGCCAGTTGACGGCCTTCGGGACGACCAAAATCAACTGGAGCCAGTACAACCAGTTTCCTTACAGCCATTTCCTGTGGCGGGGTCTCGACGGAACCGAAATTCTCGCCTTCATGCCTCCGGGGAGTTACAACAGCAATCCGACTCCGGCGAATGCGGTGAACGACTGGAGAAGCGTCAAACAGAAGGATGTCGTTGACGAATTGTCTATCACGTTTGGTCACGGTGACGGAGGGGGCGGCGTTACCATCGAAATGTTCGAGAATGTTCTCAGAATGAAAGATGTTACGGGTCTTCCGGAATGTGATTTCGGCACTCTTGAGGGATACGTCGAACGGCTTCACAAATCCGTAGACAAAGAAAAGCTCCCCGTGTACAACGACGAGTTGTACCTGGAACTGCACCGTGCCTGCCAGACCACTCAGGCGCGAACAAAGAGGAACAATCGAAAGGGAGAACTGCTATTCCGTGATACGGAATATCTTTCGAGTGTTGCCATGCTCGCAGGCGCTGAATACCCTCAACAGGAGATCTACGAGCAGTGGAAACCGTTCCTCACAAATCAGTTTCACGACATTCTGCCAGGGTCTTCGGTGAACGAAGTATACACTCAGGCCGACAAAGACTACGCGTCCATTCTGGGCAAACTGAGCAGTTTGAGGGAACAGGCCCTCGCGACGATAAGCCGCGGCATCGATACGGCGGGTGCAGGGACACCGGTAGTCATCTACAACACCCTCGGCTGGGATAGGGACGACGTCGCCAGTGTCGCGATAACCGGTGATGCTGCTGTCGGCATGCTCGATGAGAAGGGGAAGCCCGTCGTCAGCCAGATTGTCACTGAAAGAGACGGTCAGAAAAGGCTGTTGTTTGAGGTGTCCGGCGTTCCTTCGATGGGCCACTCCGTATATCGAATGGTCGAGAACCCGCGGGAGCAGAAATCCAGGCTGAAAGTCTCGGAATCGCGTCTGGAGAATGATTTCTTCGTCATTCAGCTTTCCAAGACGGGGACGCTGAGTCGCTTTTACGACAAACGGAACAGGCGCGAGGTACTCCCGAAAGGGGCACGCGCAAACGAACTGCAGCTGTTCGATGATCGACCATTTGCGCACGACGCCTGGGACATAGATTTCGATATAGACAAGAACCGGTGGCCCATGGACGACGTCGTTTCGGCGCACGTGACGGAGACGGGGCCGGTCAGAGCAACCGTTCGCATCGTCAAGAAGACTGAGAAATCGACGTTGACACAGGATATTTCCATCTGGAGGAACATCCCGAGGGTTGACTTCGTAACTTCGGTCGAGTGGTGGGAGAAGCGGCGCCTTCTGAAGGCTGCGTTCCCGGTCGATGTGTTGTCACGTACGGCGACGTACGAGGTGCAGTTCGGGGCGATAGAACGGCCCACCCATTTCTCGACCTCCTACGACCGCGCGAAATTCGAGGTTCCGGGTCACCGCTGGGTAGATCTTTCCGAATCGGGGTACGGCGTCAGTCTACTGAACGATTGCAAATACGGTTTTGACATCCACGAGAATGTCATGCGGATCAGCCTCTTGCGGTCGGCGATACGTCCTGATCCAAAGGCGGACGAAGGACATCATGAGTTTACCTACAGCTTGTATCCGCATGCTGGTTCGTGGCGAGATGCGAATACGGTGCACCGGGCGTACGAACTGAACGTGCCACTCATCGCGCGCGTGGTGCCGCCGAACAAAGGCGCAAAACAGGCGAACGAGAGCTTTGTGCGCGTAGACCGGAACAGCGTGGTGATAGACACGGTGAAGAAGGCAGAAGACTCGGACGCAGTGATCATCCGTTGCTATGAAGCGCACGGCGTCCGGGGGCCTGTTACCATGTCGTTCGCGAGTCCGCCGCAACAGGTCAGCGAATGTGATCTGATGGAGGAAAATGACGTTCCGGTGAGGATTTCCGGTTCGTCCTTCGAGTTCTCAATCAAACCATGGGAAATCCGCTCATTCAAAGTGGTGTTCTGACCGAAGGATCCGTTGACGGGAGGGGAGCACCGCGGGTGGTTTCCCTCCCTCACGCCCTTTCGAATGCCGTGCACAAGCCGAGGAAAACAAACGGCGAGCCTGCGGAAGCCAGTGCGACGTTGATCGCGCACCTGCAGGTCGGAGTGTCGTGCGTGCTTGTTGACCGGCCCGGCCGACCCCGATACCTTGAATCATTCTGGCGCGAGAAACGTGTCCAGTCGTTTCTCGCGTGGAACCGCCCCGAACCCGACTGGTGCGCAGCGCCGTTGCGAGAATCAAGGGGAAACACAGGAGAAAGACATGGACGGCACGCTGATGCTTGTCAAACCCGACGCGATGCAGAAAGGGGCCTTGGGCGAGATCCTCTCCGCAGTGCAGAAGGAGGGTTTCACGGTCCGCAATCTCAAGATGCTCCGCCTCCGGGCTGCGGAAGCGAAGGAGTTCTATTCGGAGCACCGCGAACGCCCGTTCTTCAACGATCTGGTGGAGTTCATGACGAGCGGCGAAATAGCCGCCATCGCTTTGGAACGGAATGATGCTGTCGCCACGTTGAGGAAGTTGATCGGGGCGACGGATTCCCGGCTTGCGGAACCTGGAACCATACGCGCACGTTTCGGGACCGACAACCAGATGAATGCGGTGCACGCGAGCGACAGCGTCAGCAGTGCACAGCGGGAACTTGCGTTTTTCTTTTCGACACGGGAACTAGTCCCGTTGCCTGATTGACAAAGTTATTCTCCAGACAGGAGCGTATTCCGTGGCGGAACAGGTGTCCACCTCGCTGGATTCCCTCGGGTTGACTCGTATCGGGGGGCATGGCAGTTCGGGTGCGGTTAATCGCGTGGCCGTGGTTGGTGGCGGAGCAATGGGCCAGGGCTTGGCTCAGGCCGTTTCCCAGACCGGGATCGAGGTGATTCTGGTAGAACGCAATGAACGAACCTTGGAAGCGGCAATTGAAGGTCTTTCCAGGAGCCTCGACAAAGAGATTGACAAGTGGGGCCTTACGAGTTCAGAAAAGCGGGCGGTTCTTGCCCGCGTGATCGGAACGACAGATCTCGGACAAACCGCAAGGGCTCCGTTTGTTATCGAAGCTATTCAGGAAAAGGCGGAGGACAAAGCAACTCTTCTGCGCGATCTGGACGCCATTTGCGCTGAACAGGCGGTGCTTGCCACAAATGCGACGTCGTTGAGTGTCACCTGTATCGCGGAGGGGGTGACGAGGAGGGAACGGGTGATCGGTACTCACTTCCTTGACCCCGCTCCCCGGGTGCCTCTGGTGGAAGTCGTGCGCGGCAAACACACCTCGGACGCGACGTTTGTGAAGGCAAAGAACTTCATTGAAAAGCAACTGAAGAAAACGGTCGTCGAGGTCGCCGACAAGCCAGGAGGAATCACGACGCGCGTTCTGCTTGCGTTGCTGATAGAAGGGTTCCGCTGTCTCACTGACGAAGTCGCTTCCCCGGAACAAATCGATACCGCGGTTCGCCTGGGTTGGGGTTTCCCCGTTGGCCCTCTCGAATTCGCCGATCAGATGGGGCTGGACCGGGTTCTCGTGTGGATGCAGAATCTGTCGCGGGAACCCGGCGGCGAGCGATTCCACCCGTGCCCGATTCTTGTAGATCTTGTCAACAAAGGG
This sequence comes from Candidatus Latescibacterota bacterium, assembly GCA_029547385.1. Classification (GTDB taxonomy): domain Bacteria; phylum Latescibacterota; class MWCZ01; order MWCZ01; family MWCZ01; genus MWCZ01. The sequence continues at coordinate 6,604 of JAKPPK010000181.1, read as the reverse complement.
CACTGCGGAAAAAAAGCAGGGCGCGGGTTTTTCGAGTACGATCCGGAAGGCAGAAAGCTGGTCGCCAGCTAGCGGTGGCACTGGTTTCTGCGGGAGTAGCGGACCGCGGCAATTCCTTTCGAGCCGCGCGTGCCGGTACGTGGTTTGGTCGGATCTGGACAGCACGGCGCAACGTGGAATTCGGGAGCGTGAGGATATGCTCGTACGCGGGAAACGGTTCCTCATCACAGGCGTGGCGGACCAGAACAGTATTGCATGGGGCATAACGGAAAGCCTCATGCGTGAAGGAGCGGAAGGCCTTGCGTTCTTGTATCAACCGCGATTTGAGAGGAACGTCCGGGAGCTCACCGCGGGAATAGAGGGTGCTCTGCTGCTGGAGGCCGATATTTCTGCTCCAGAATCGCTGCATGCTGCCTTTCAGACTCTCGAAAACCACTGGCAGGACCTTCACGGGATGGTACACTGCATAGCCGCGGCGAAGCGAGAGGAACTGCGGGGGAGTTTTTCTCAGACTTCGCGCGATGGGTTCCTTTTCGCGCATGAGATCAGCGCATATTCTCTTCTTGATCTGGCAAGAAGAGCAGTTCCGTTGATGGAAAGGAACGGCGGCGGGTCGATACTCTGCCTTTCGTACCTCGGAGGCCAGCGGGTCGTTCCGAATTACAACGTGATGGGCGTTGCGAAGGCTTCACTTGAAATGGCGATGCGGTACCTTGCCGCCGAACTCGGGCCAAAATCAATCCGGGTCAACGCACTCAGCCCGGCGCCCATACGTACTATTTCTGCCCGCGTTATCTCAGGAGTCTCGGAGATGTTCCAGAGAATGGAAGAACGGTCTCCCATGCGCAGGAACGTGACGAGAGGCGAGGTCGGTGACGCGGCGCTTTTCTTCCTGAGTGATCTCTCCCGGGCGGTTACCGGTTCGGTTCTCTTTGTCGACAACGGCTATCACATAATGGGCGCATGATGAGGCAACGCCAGTGACGGAATTTCCGCAGGGGTACGTTCACGCGCTGGTTCAACGCGCTCTGGAAGAGGATGTCGGGACAGGCGATATCACGAGTGCCGCGACCGTGCCTGAATCGACGGTGGCGCGGGCACACCTGGTGGCCAAAGCCGCCGGCGTGCTTTCTGGAGTTGACGTTGCCGAAGCGACCTTCCTAGCGATAGACCCCGGAATCAGGTTCTCCACCTGCGCAGGTGAAGGTTGCCGGGTGGCGAAGGGCGACCTGGTGTTCACGGTGGAAGGCCGCGCCCGGGCTCTGCTTGCCGCAGAACGAACCGCGCTGAATTTCCTGGCGCACCTGTCAGGCGTCGCAACGCTCACCGCTCGCTTTGTGGACGCGGTGGCGGGGTCCGGAGCCCGTATACTGGACACTCGCAAAACCACTCCCGGCATGCGCTTGCTGGAGAAACGCGCGGTAAGATCTGGGGGCGGAATGAATCACCGCGTTGGTCTGTACGACATGGTTCTCATGAAAGAGAATCATATCCGTGCGGCGGGTGGAATAACGAAAGCGATCTCTGCGTGCAACCAGTATCTTCGACACCAGGGGCTGACCGGAACAAAAGTCGAAGTGGAGACGACGTGCGAGGAGGAGGTCCGCGAAGCGCTGGCAGCGGGTTGTGACCGAATCATGCTGGACAACATGACCGAAGATGAGATGCGCTCGTCGGTGCTCTTGATCCGGTCGATCGCGCCCGCGACCGAGATCGAGGCTTCGGGCAACATGACGCTGGAACGGGTTCCCGCCGTCGCGAAAACCGGCGTAGACTTCATTTCCATAGGTGCGCTCACACACAGCGCCCCAGTCCTTGACCTCTCCCTTCAATTTGAGATGTGAAGAGAAGTCCTGATCTCATAACGCCGGACGCCCTGAGCGGCTGCATCGTGACACGGGCCCTCGGTCGAACGCACTTCGCGTTCGGCTCTGTAACCACCACGATGGAGCTTGCCTCTCGTCTTGCGAAGGCGGGAGCGCCCCACGGTTCGATCGTTACGGCAGAACAGCAGACAGCGGGACGGGGCCGGCGGGGACGAAAATGGATTTCGGAACCGGGGCTCGGAATCTGGTGTTCAGTGCTGCTGAGGACCCAGGAGTGCGCGGGGCCGGCCGCTCCGGCGCTGGGGCTGATTGCGGCATGTTCGGTGGTGGCGGCCGCAAGAATGAACGGTGTACTGTGCGCGGGTGTCAAATGGCCGAATGACGTGTGCGCGTTGGAACACAACGCGGGGGCACATTGCGGCGAGTCACCCGTCAGATGGCCGAGCGCGTGGGTGCTTTCCGCGAGGAAGATAGCCGGCATACTTGTCGAAACATCGAAGGAACTGAGCGGTTGTTTCGTCGTCGGAATAGGGGTGAACGTCCACCATTCGCGGTCGGACTTCCCATCGGAGTTTGCGTCTTCAGCATCGTCGGTTGATCTTTGTGCGGGACGTGATGTTGCACGGCCGGCCCTACTTGCTGATGTTCTTTGTTGTTTCGAGATGAGACTGGGCTGGTCCGAAGCGATGGTGCGTTCGGAATGGCATCGGGAATCCCTGACGATCGGCAGGCGAGTCAAAGTATCCGGCCCGGATGGGAGCTTCATCGGACAGGCTGAAGCAATCGAGGCAGATGGTGCTTTGAAGGTGAGCGGTCCTTCAGGAACAGTCACGGTAACCGGCGGAGAGACCACGGTGAGATGCGTTTCCGACTGACCGACGCGATGCTACCGCCGTTCAGTTCGTAAGGTCCCAGGTCGTTCGGGGGATTCCAAACGGGGAATGCGTTGGAAGACATTCAGGGTGGAGAAACGAAACCCGTGATGGAGATGCTCCGTGTCTCGGTTCGAAACAACGCTGTCTCGCTCCGCAAAGGTGCGTGGCTGACGCGAACACTCGAAGAATCTGACCCGCGAGTGCGGGTACAAGTGTCTCCGCTTGCCCAGGAGGAACACGACACCGAGGCGGGGGAAAACCTCTTGTGGACGGCGTTGCGGACGGATGCGGCGGATTGCGCGCTTTCGGACGCAAGTACGTTGACAACATGGCCGCCGCCACCCTGGGTGCGCGCAGTTGCCTTCTTGGCGCGGATGAACCCGCGTTTTGCGCTCTTGCACCGGTCATCCGTCAAACTTTCCGATCTGCCGGCTGCACCGCGGTTGTCCACGTCCAGCGGTCTTGCGAGGGTGCAATTCGACAACGCGAAACCGGGAGCGGAATGGGTGGAGCTTTCGGGAGACCTTCCGACGCGTCTGCACAAGTTGCATCTCGGGCATGCAGATGGAGTCATAGAACCCGCGAGCGATCTGTTGACTCTTGGCATCGCGGAGGATGCAATCGAGTTCCTGTCCACTGATATGCTTCTTCCGGCGCCGGGGCAGGGTGTGTGGATCGTCTTCTCGCTCTCCGACAGAGTCGACGTGGAACGGGTGTTCCGGCACCTCGACGACCGGAAAGCGGGGATCTGCGCGAAAGCCGAACGCACGTTCACCGCGCAACTGGATGCTCCGGCCAATTGTCTTGTTGGCGCGCGAGCGTGGGTACAAACGAAGCGCCTGACGCTCGACGCATGCATTATGCCGGCAGAAGGGGGTGTTGTTCAGCGCCTGAGTATCTCCGGGGCGCCCGAACAGCCAGAAGAGCTGGTTGCGGGGCTGGTCGATATGTTCCGCCACCAGAGTGTCCTGCGTCAGTGTCGCGGAAAGGCAGACAGGGGGTGAGCATGCGGATTCTTGTGCTGAACGGCCCGAACCTGAACATGCTCGGCATTCGCGAACCGGCAGTGTACGGCAGCCAATCTCTTGCCGGCGTTGAGGCGGAACTTACTTCGTTGGCATCCAAACTCGGCGTCGAGGTGGAGTGTCATCAAAGCAACCACGAAGGGGCTCTGATTGACATGATCCACGCCGCGTTCGATCGCTTTCAGGGCATCCTGATCAACCCGGGCGCCTTGACGCATTACAGTTACGCGCTGCGCGATGCCATCGCCTCCGTCGGGCTTCCTGCAGTGGAAGTTCACCTTTCGAACATCCATGCTCGCGAGCCTTTTCGTCATCAGTCGGTGATTGCGGCGGTATGTGTCGGTCAGATCTCGGGGTTCGGGGTTGGAAGCTACCAACTCGGATTGAGAGCGTTGGCGTCGTACTTGCAGAAGACTCAGGAAAGGACCCGCAAAGCGTGAGCCACCGCATCGGCTGGTGCCGTTTCTGCGGATGAGTACATTTCAGATATCCTCGACTTTCTCCCCGGATAGCTCAACAGGATAGAGCAAGTGCCTTCTAAGCACTAGGTCGCAGGTTCGAGTCCTGCTCCGGGGATACCCAAAAAAAGCCCGCGGACTGGTGTCCGCGGGCTGCGTTATTTCTGGGAATCGGGTTACCCAGAACGCCGTCCGAAAATGAAATCCATCTGGAGACCGATTACGTAAATAGAAGCCTCCCAGTGGTGCTTGTAACAACCGACTTCCACAGAAGCGGGGCCATCATAGCCTACCTCTTTGAAGGCCTTCATCACGGCGGGCCAGTCGACGTCGCCTTCGAGGAGGCCGACGAATCCTCCAAACCCGCCTACGCCCGTGCGGAAGTCCTTGAAATGAACCTTCTTGATCCGCTTTCCGAGAATTCGGATCCACTGCTCCGGGTAACCGTACAGCAACATGTTTCCAACGTCCAGGTAAACGGCCAGAAACTCGCTGTTGAAGCTGTCCACATAATCCCGGAGCTCTATCGGACTCAAATGGAACTTGTTCCACACGTTTTCAACACAGATTGCGACCTTCGCCTTCTCCGCGTACGGAACCAGTTTCTTCAGTTCATCCTGAGTCTTTTTGTAAACGACATCGTACGGGACTTCCGGAGTAGTCACGCCCGGAACCACAAGCACACCGTCTGTTCCCAGCCACTTCGCGACGTCAACGCCTTTCTTGATCGAATCGGCTCCCGCTTTCACGATCTTCTTGTCCGGAGATGACAGAGGGTATTTCCAACCCGTGCCAATGGCCAGCGAAGCAATTTTCAATCCGGCCCCCTCAACGAACTTCCGGACCTCTTTGACCTCCTTCTCCGTGCTCTTCCAGGTGATCGGACCGGTGTCTTCATTGAGGCACAGCTCGATAGCTTCGAACCCCGCTTTCTTCGCCAGCGGTACGTTGGTCTTCAGGTCGTTGGAATCCCGAAACGACCACAGGTTAATGGATTTGATCATGGTGCTTCTCCCGGGTTGAGGACGAATTGAGACTGGGTTCTGATTCCAGAGCCGCCACCACAAACGCGGTGGCGAGAAGACGCGTATGAGAAAGCGATACGTGCAAGGTAAGGTTCGCCGGCAACATCCGTCTCATATCGCGGTTCAGTTCAATCTGCGGTCGCCGGCGGCCTTCTCTGACGATTTCGATGGCCTTGAAGGCCACATGGGGTGTCCAACCGGTGCCAAGTGCCTTCATGGTCGCTTCTTTTGCAGCAAACCGGGCCGCCAGGTGCTCCGCCGGAAGCGGCCGTTCTCGGCAATACTCCAGCTCGCGTTGCGTGTACACACGCTTCAGAAAGCGATCCCCCCATCGGTTGGCGGCACGGTCGATACGTGCAACATCGACGACGTCGACGCCGATGCCAAAAATCCTGCTCACGACAGCCTCAACAATCCTGCACTCCGCGTTCTATCACGCCTGATCGGGCGGCGGCGTAGTCGTTTGTTGCGGGGTTGCACCGGGTTGTTGCTCTCTTGTCCCCGATGGGCGACGGCGTCTGCGACGGCGCGATGAATGCGTTGCAGGCTGTGGCGGACTGCCCGTTTTGTCTCCGCTCGCCGCCGATGATTCGGTTCTTTCACCGGTTCTTGTGTCGCGAACCTCCGGCCGTTGCGCTGCCTGTTGCGCGGGAGCACGGACCTCAACACGCTGTTCGTTGCGGGAAGGGTGTTGCCGCTGAGGTTGGTCGCGTCGCGAGTCTCGATAGGGTTGTTGACGATCAGTCTGCGCAGAAGTCCCCCCTGTTTGCAGGTCCTTCTCCCACACCAGACCGGCACGGACCAGCGCCCGGGCGAATACTTCCGTCGCACGCCGGGGATTATCCCGCTGAAGTTGGACAAGCGATTCGATGAGGCGTTCGCTTCGCGGGTCAAGGCGGGGAGGACGCCGGCCGGTGAAAAACCAGACAACCACCGCGACCGCCGCGATCAGAACGATCGCCCCGGTTACCACAAAAGCTGTAGTCATTCACCACCTCGGGTTTTCGTTACCATACGTGTTCCTCAATTCGGAAGTCGTTCTGAGTTCGGCGCACCGGAACCCGGCGGCGTCCAGAAAAGGCGTGCAAGCCAGAACTCCTGTGGAGGACTGGCTATCTCCAGGGTACGGACGGATTGCCAAAGGCAAAGGCTTCGAAATGGATGCACAATCAGAAAGTACGGCAATACGAACCTCCCCTCAAGCGCGGAGGTTCACCCGCACAACTGAATACAAAGAAAAAGGGGCGCTTTTGAGCGCCCCGCTTCTTCCGGGTTCACCTATCAGCCCGCGCCCTTACCGAAACCTTCCGGTTCGCTTCCGCTTCCCTCGCGTCCACCTTTGGAGGGAGAGTCTTCCATCTGCTCACGTTGCGGGGCGGGTGTGCGTGTGTCGGC
>JAKPPK010000199.1 GCA_029547385.1 Candidatus Latescibacterota bacterium | reverse complement strand
CGGTTGAGTGCTCAACTGGGTAAATTGTAATGCTTCGGGCAGCTCGATGGAGCTGCACTGATACTTTTCTACAAGCTCTGTCCCCGTTTCGGTGAGCGAAACGGCTATGTTCCGCCGGTCTTCCGGCGAAATGGTCCTCGTGATCAACCCGCGCTGTTCGAGTACGTCGAGTACCCGAGACAGACGCGACGGTGAGAGCTCGAGTTCCCGGGCAATATGACCGGGTTCGTGGACGCCCCGCTTCAAGGTACACAGACAAAACGCCTCATTGAGCGTCAATCCGCTTTGTTCCCGGAGCGATTGCTCGAAACGTCGCAGCGCGGTCTGGATACGCCTGATGGCGCAAAGATCAATCATCGGCATCTCCTTGATTCGATCGCAACATTGTTTACCGGTTGTGCGGATAGCAAAAGTTGCTACTAGCAAATATAGAGCGATTGAAACAATTTGTCAACGTTTCAGCGTCCGGAAAAGGTTTTATCGGCGAGAATTTTCATCTTCCGGGCATTGACCACCGCCTGCCCCTTCGCGTGATTGTTAAAGTAGACCTGTACCACCTGGGCTGTATGGCAGATCGTTTCCAGAAAAGGCATGAACCGTGAAAGCTCCTCGTCGGAATACTGGTAGTCGTACCGGGTCGTCGCGTTGCCCCGGTACCATTGCGCCGCGTTCCTTCCGTGAAAACGGATGTAGGCCGATTTTGCGGTAACCACCGGGAGCTGGGCGGGAAGGGTTTTCAGGGCCGGCATGTCGGTAATGCACCAGGCGAGTCCTTTTTTGCGGAATGCCTGATATACCCGGTCCTGCTGCCAGGATGCGTGGCGGAATTCGATCGTAATGGGTAATCCCGCAAAGGTGCGAACGAGATCATCGAGATAGCGGCGTTCGTCAATCTGGTAGTGGAAACTCTCCGGAAACTGGAAAAGGACGGAAAGGAGGAGTTTGCGCTCCTGGAGCGGACGCATCGCCTCGCAAAAACGGGCGGCTTCGTCACGCCATTTGGACAAACTGATGTCATGGGTGAGTGACCGGTGGGCCTTTACCGAAAAATGGAGCCGGCTGCCGGAGCGTTTGATCATCGCGTCCATGTGTTTGGCTTCCGGCATGCCGTAATAGGTGTAGTTGAGTTCAAGCGCGTTAAACTGATCGGCGTAACAGGCAAGAAACTGCTCGCGGGGCAGCTCCTGCGGATAGAGTACTCCGCGCCAGTCGGGATAATCGTATCCCGAGGTACCGATATAGAACGTTGCCACGGGAACCCCTAATAAACGTCCGGGATGCCGGCGAGGTCGGTGGTATACGCGGGCGAAAGAAACCGGCGCCGCATGGACCAGGAGCGGCTTCCCGGAATGTTG